>JACRMK010000012.1 GCA_016235055.1 Chloroflexota bacterium
ATTCTTAGGGGAGGTGCGCGGCGGCTGCGCCGCCGCGCACCTCCCCGTTAGCTTTTCCCCTTCTCCCCCGCGCGCGCGGGGGAGAAGGGGCAGGGGATGAGGGGGCATATTGGCAGCCGACTCCAAAATGAGAATTGCTGCGCTCTCGGTTGACCACTGGACATTGATGTGATAATATAGCTATTATTATAGCCATCTGGAGGCAACCATGTCGAAGCAATACTCCATCGCCAATGCGCGACAGAACCTCGCCGCGCTCGTGCACGAGGTCGAGCACAAGTCACCGATCGAATTGACGCGGCACGGTGAAACCGTGGCCGTGCTCGTCTCCGTGGCCGAGTACCGTCGCCTGCACGCCGGCCGGAGCAGCTTCTGGAAAGCGTACGGCACCTTCTGCCAGGCCGTTGACCTGACGCAACTCCAGATTGATCCGGACATACTGGCAGGGCTGCGCGATCAGTCGCCGGGCCGCGAGGTGCACTGGTGACGCTCAAGTACCTGCTGGATACCGGCATCATCTCTGAGCCGTTGCGCCCGACGCCGAATCCGTCCATTCTCAAGAAGCTCCAACGCCATGAAGACGAAATGGCGATCGCGACGGTCGTCTGGCACAAGCTATGGTTTGGCTGTTTCCGCCTGCCACCATCGGCCAAGCGCAAGGCGATCGAAGCCTATCTGACACAGGTCGTGGCACCTTCGCTGCCGATCCTGCCGTATGACGAGGCCGCAGCCATCTGGCATGCGGGCGAACGCGCGCGCCTGTCGCGCGCAGGCAACACGCCGCCATTTGCCGACGGGCAGATCATCGCCATCGCAAAAGCCAACGACCTGCGTCTCGTCACGCTTAATCTCGCCGACTACGCGACGTTTCACGACGTGAAAATCGAGGATTGGCGATAGATAGCTGCTGCCATGCCCCCGGGTTCGCCGACCTTAAGCAGTCGCGCTCGTTCTCGATGCCCCGGTTCGTGCCTTTCGCGGCCTTTCGCGTCATTCGCGTTCCAAACGCCCCCTACGGCGTCCACAGCGTTCCATCCGGCCAGCGGCTCTGTGTCCACTCAATCGGTGCGACGGTGATCGGATACTTCGCAGCCTTGCGCTCATCAATGTCGAGACCGAATCCCGGCTGCTCATTGGCCCACAAGTAGCCACCGCGCAATTCCGGCATGCCCGGAAAGACCTCGCGCAAGGCGTCGCCGAAGTAGATCACCTCCTGGATGCCGAAGTTGTGGCACGCCAGGTCGAGGTGCAGGTTCGCCGCGTGGCCGACCGGCGAGCAGTCGCCCGGCCCGTGCCAGGCGGTGCGCACGCCGAACGACTCGCACAGCGCGGCGAGTTTGCGCGCGGGCGTCAAACCGCCGATCGCCGACAGGTGCGCACGGATGAAGTCGATCAACTGCTCCGCGATCAACGGCTTCCACTCGGCCGCATTGACGTGCAGTTCGCCCATCGCGATCGGCGTGGCTGTCTGCTCGCGCAGGCGCCGGAACCACTCGATCTGGTCGGGCGCGAACGGGTCTTCGAGGAAGAACAGCCTGAACGGCTCCAGCGCCTTCGCCATGCGGATCGCGTCGATCGGCGCAAGCCGCTCGTGGATATCATGCAAGAGGAACAGGTCGTCGCCAACTTTGCTGCGCACATGCTCGAACAGCGGTGGGATCGAGCGCGCGTACTGGTCGGGGTCGTAGTACACGCCGGGGAAGTCGCTGTCGAGCCGGTCCAGGCCCTTGCCGCGGTGCGTCGCCTGCGGCGCTTTGCGCGACGGCCGCGCGTTGTGCTTTCGGATGTCCTGCGCGCGCCCGCCGTAGCCGCCCATCTGGCAGCGCACCGCCCGCGCGCCTTCCGCGCGGTACTTGAGCACGTTGTCCAGCACCTCCTGCTTGTCGCGCCCGTCGGCGTGGCGGTAGACCATCGCCGCCTCGCGGCACTTGCCGCCCAGCAGGTCGTACACCGGCATCCCGGCGACCTTGCCCTTGATGTCCCACAGCGCCATGTCAACGCCGGCGACGGCGTTATTCAGCACCGGCCCGTTGCGCCAGTACGAGTTGACCATCATCAGGTGCCAGAGGTCGTCGATGTTGCGCGGGTCGCGGCCACGCAGCAGCGGAGCGAGATACTCCTCCACCGCGCGCGCCACCAACGTCGGCCGTTGGGTGAACGTGGCGCAGCCGAGGCCGTACAGCCCGGGCTGGTCGGTCTCCACTTTGACGATGACCAGCGCAATGCCGTCCGGCGCGGTCAGGATGGTGCGAACTTTCGTGATTTTCATGGTCTCAGCTTGGGCTTGGGCGTTCAACTAGCGCGGTTTGCGAAATGATCCGATATGGTGACACAGGGCTGCGCGACGCATGTAGGTAGGGACAGGCCTTTGGCCCGTCCGGCGGGCAGGTCAAAGACCTGCCCCTACGCGGCGAACCGCTTGGCGTGCCCGCTGTTTCTGCAAAACACTCTAAACGCCCGTACAGTCCATGCACGGGTTCTCGCCGAGCAGGCGGCTCTTGCGCATCAGCGCGCAGGTCTTGCTCGCGCTGGCGCGCCCCGGCTACGCGTGCGTCCAGCCAAGCATGCGCTCGGCCTTGCGGCTGTCGTAGAAACTGTTGCGGCCGCTCAGGTCGCCTCGCACCGGCACCTGCGGGTGGAACTCGCGCGCCAGTTCCAGCGACGGCACATCGACGCATGTGTCGCGCGCGGTAATGAAAAACGCCTCGTGCCCGCGATAGTCGGCCTGCAGCGCGAGCAGGCACGCCTTCGCCGCCGCCTCGACCAGCGTGTACGCCCAGACCTGCTTGACCTGCTGCGGGTCACGCGCTTTCGCGGTTTTGGCCGTCGCCATATCCGGGATGACCCAGTGGAAGCGCATGCTGGAGATCGTCATCTCCTCGTACCGCCGCGCGAACGAGTCGCCCTGCGCCTCGCAGATCCACTTCGAGAGGCTGTACGGGTCTTCATTATATGTCGGGTGCGCCTCATCGAGCGGGAAGTAGTCAAAGGTGGACTTGCGGCTGTACGACAGGCCGAGCGCGTTGACGCTCGATGCCTGGCAGACGCGCCGGATGCCGTGATCGACCGCCGCGCGCAGCGCATTGTAGCTGCCAACCACGTTGTTGTTGTGCACGATATGATCTGGATGGCCGAACGGCTGGATGATCGCGCCCAGGTGCGCCACCGCGTCGCAGCCGACGAACGCGCGCGACAGCGCATCGTAGTCGGTCATGTCGGCCTGGATAAACGGCACGCCGGCTTGTAATGCGCCAGGCGCAGGCGCCACGCGATCGATGCTGACCGCTTCGTGGCCCTGAACCAATGCCACCTGAATGATGGTGCGGCCGATCAGTCCGGTGCCGCCGGTGACTGCGATACGCATAGAATCGTCTCCTGTGAGTGCGCGAAGCGCGGATAGTTGCCACCAAGGATACTCGATAATGCGCTGCCTTCGCAAAGTCGCACCTATGAGCCGTACCGTGAGCCTGTCGAAGGGTACTGCACCGTTTGACAGCCGGCAGCGGCGCGGCAGATCAATCCGGCCTCGCTGGCTGCCCGTGCCAACTCGGCTACGCGTACGACGTGGCGAATCGCCTCAAGACGCAGGCGGAGACGGTGTACGCTTTTGCCTGCGCTGGCGCTGGTGATAGACTGAAGCAGATCGTCAACGTTAGCAACGCCTCGACGTACACGCTCGACCTGAATCCTTTGGCAGGCTCAGGACACGGTGCTGGGCTGACGCGGCGCTAAGACCCGTTCAGCAATGCGCTGGCGAGCAGCCCGATGCGCCCGGGCTCGGCGTCGACTTCGATGAAGCGCTGGCGCACATGCGGGCTTATCGTTTCTGGGAAGCGCCGCACTGGCAGTGGACCGACGGTTCTGTTCAAAATTGGTAGGGTGGAGATTCCTATGTCGCAGTATGACAAGCAGATCGTTTTCGCCAGCGGCTATGCAACCGCTGCCGAGCCCGGCATCCGCGCATACGCGTTTGATACGGCTCAAGGCACCTTGAGCGCACGCGGCGCATTCAGCGGCATCATCAACCCGTCGTACATTATCCCGCACCCGAACGGACGCTGGCTATACGCGACCAGCGAAACGAGCGCCACCGCCGACGGCATGCCCGGCTCGGTCTGGGCGCTGCGTACCGAGCGCGACGCGGCAGGCAACGTCACGTTCTCCGTGCTCAACCGCCAACCGTGCGGCGGCGAGGTGACCTGCCATGCCATCTTTGATGCCACGCACCGCTGGCTGATCGTCTCGAACTACGGCACCGGCTCGGCCGCCGTGCTGCCGGTGCAGGCCGACGGCTCGCTCGGCGCGATGAGCGCGCACGTGCAGCACAGCGGGCACGGCCCCAACGCGTCGCGCCAGGCAGGCCCGCACGCCCACTCGGCCATTGTGTCGCCCGACAATCGCTTCGTCATCGTCGCCGACCTCGGCATCGACCGATTGATGATCTACCGGTTCGACGCGGACAGCGGATCGCTCGCGTCGCACGGCGAGATGGCGGCGCGCTCCGGGGCGGGACCGCGCCACATGGCGTTCCACCCTGGCGGCCGCGTGCTCTACGTCGCGAACGAACTGGGCAGCACGCTCGGCGTGTACACCTACGATCCCGCAGACGGGACGCTGAAGGAGATACAGAATCTCGACACATTGCCCGCGAACGCGCCGGAGAACATCGTGGCGCACGTCGCCATCAACGGCCAGCGGGTGGTCGTTTCCAATCGCGGCCATAACAGCCTCGCCGTGTTCGAGATGAGCGCCGATGGCCTGCTGAACCGCGCAGCCATCGCAGACTGCGGCGGCAACTGGCCGCGCAACTTCGCGTTCGCACCGGGCGGGCAGTTCGTGCTGGTCGCCAACCAGTATAGCGGCGAGATCTGCGTGCTGCCGGTCAGCAACGGCCCGCCGGTGATCGGCGAGCCGGTCGCGCGCGAGTCGTTCCCGCAGGTGTCGTGCGTGCAGTTCACGCCGAGCACTGTTCCAACCAGATAGAGCATCTCGATAGAAAGCAATACAGCCGCTGTGGATCATCGGATCCACAGCGGCTGTTGTTTTTATGCCGGACGGCGCGCTTACGCGTCGCGCAGGTCCAGCCACGCCATCTCAACCTCGCTCAGCTTCTGCGCGCAGGCGGCCAGGTTGACCTGCAGTTCTGCGCCGCTCTGATGTCCGATCAGCGCGAATATCTGCAGTGGATGGTTCAACACATAGGCCAGCGCCACCTGCGGGATCGACAGCCCGCGCTTCGTTGCCAGTTCCTGTACGCGATCGAGCCGGCGGAAGTTGTCCTCGACGCCGTACGAACGCACCGCCAGGCGGTCGTTCTCACCCGCAAATGAAGCCAGGTTGTCGCGGCGGAAGCGGCCGGAGAAGAAGCCGCCCGCCATGCTCGACCAGACGAACAGTGGCAGTCCCGCGCGCGTGTACCAGTCGCGCGCGGCCTGCTCGGCCGGGCCGCTGATCGTGATGCAGTCAGCCCACGGCGGCTCGACCTGCGCCGCAAGGCTGAAGTGCGGGCTGCCGGCCGCGAACCCCTTCAAGCCGTGCGACTGCGCGTATGCATTGGCCTCGGCGATGCGCGCGGTCGACCAGTTCGACGCGCCGAACGCGCGCACGCGCCCGGCCGACTGGTGCTCGTTCAACTTCTCGACGATCGGCCCGACCGGCACGGCCGGGTTGTCGCGATGCAGCAGGTACAGATCGATCGTATCGATCTTGAGCCGCGCCAGCGAATCGTACAGGTCGGAATCGATGTCGTGCGGCGTTACGCGCTTGCGGTCCGCGTTGTGGTGCGCGCCCTTCGTGATGATGAACACCTTCTTGCGCTGCCCGCGCGTCGCCAGCCAGCGCCCGACCTGCCGCTCCACCGCGCCATCGCGATACTGGTGCGCCATATCGAACGCATTGCAGCCCAGCGCATAGACCTCATCCAGCAGATCCGGTATGCGCGCTTCGGCGGCGGTGTCTGCTACGGAAAGCCCCTGCACGATCCGCGACACTGGGCCATCGTACCACGGCACGCGACCGTAAAGCATGCTCATTGCCTTTGCCTCCGAGCGATAGTAGCGTCAGATTGCGAATTGACGCTGGCCGGGCATCCCGTCCGGTGCCGCAAAGCACGGACAACCAATGCCGGTTTGCGCCTGCTATGCTATGGCGGATGGCGGCTACTGTCAAGCACGAAATATTCCTCGTGCGCGAGTCCATGTTTTGCGTTGGGCCTCACTATGGCGGCCTTCAGACCGAGCAGACAGCACACCCGCACGCCTCGATCGTGAGGCGGCGGGTATCTGACCCGACGGAGTGCGTACGCCGCATCCAAGTTGCGGCCGGTCGCTGGACCGCCAGCCTGGACAGGTCAGAGACCTGCCTCTACGTCATGGGCTGCATGGCCGTGTGCCGTGCGCTCCGGCCGAATGGGCCGAATGTCCTCCTTGCATCCTCTCGCCGGCTTCACTATAATCGCGACTGAAACCGCGCCATGCAGGCGTAGAGAAGATCCACTGCCAAGACCTCGCAGGTTTCTAGAACCTGCGAGGTCTGGAGATTCCATGACCAAAATCGCATTCATCGGCGCCGGCTCGACGGTGTTCGCCAAGAACCTGCTCGGCGACATCCTCTCCTTCCCGGAACTGTCCGGCGCGCAGATCGCGTTGATGGACATCGACCCGGAACGCCTGCGCACCTCGGAGATCGTGGCGCTTAAAGTCGCGGCGGCCACCGGCGCGCACCCGCAGGTGACGGCGACCGCCGACCGGCGCGCCGCCCTCGATGGCGCCGACTACGTGATCAGTATGTTCCAGGTCGCGGGCTACAAACCGGGCACGGTCATCGACTTCGATGTGCCGAAACGCTACGGCCTGCGCCAGACCATCGCCGACACGCTCGGCATCGGCGGCATCATGCGCGGCCTGCGCACCATCCCGGTGATGCTCGACCTCTGCCGCGATATGGAGGCGCTCTGCCCCGACGCCTGGTTCCTGCAGTATGTCAACCCGATGGCGATGAACTGCTGGGCAATCGCGCGCGCCTCGCGCATCAAGACCGTCGGCCTCTGCCACTCGGTGCAGGGCACGGCGATGCAACTGGCGCAGGATATCGGCGTGCCGTACGACGAGCTCGACTATCTCTGCGCCGGGATCAATCACATGGCGTTCTACCTGCGCTTCGCCCGCCGCGACGGTGAAGACCTCACGCCGTGTATCCGTCAAGTCATCGCCGACGGTCGCGTGCCCGACTGGAACCGGGTGCGCTACGAGCTCTTCCAGCGCTTCGGCCACTTCGTCACCGAGTCATCGGAGCACGTCGCGGAGTACGTGCCGTGGTTCATCAAGCGCGACCGGCCCGAGCTGATCGAGCAGTTCAATATCCCGCTCGACGAGTATATCCAACGCTGCGAGGTTCAGATCGCGGCGTGGCACGCCATGCGCGAGTACCTGGAAGGCGACGGCGACGTGGTGGTCGAGCGCAGCCACGAGTACGGCTCGCTGATTGTCCACAGCATGGAAACCGGCGCACCGCGCACCGTATATGGCAACGTAATGAACCGCCAGAGCGGGCCGGACGGCGACCGCCTGCTGATCGACAACCTGCCGCGCGACTGCTGCGTGGAGGTGCCGTGCCACGTCGGCGCGGCCGGACTGGTGCCGCAGTCGGTTGGCGCGCTGCCGCCGCAGTTGGCCGCGCTGATGCAGACCAACATCAACGTGCAGGCGCTGACTGTCGAGGCGGCGCTGACCGGCAAACGCGAGCACGTCTACCACGCGGCGATGCTTGACCCGCACACCGCCGCCGAACTATCGCTCGACCAGATTGCCGCGCTCGTCGACGATCTGCTGGCCGCGCACGGCGACTGGATTCCCCAATTGGTTTGAGACAATCTCCAACACACAGCCACAAAGTCACCAGGAAAACCGCTTTGAGTTCTTTGTGCCTTGGTGTCTTTGTGTTGAACACTTTCGATCTGGGAGGATGCGCATGAAACTATCCGGCAAAGTCGCCATCGTCACCGGCGGCGGCAAAGGCATTGGTCGCGCGACATGCCTCGCGCTAGCGCAGGAAGGCGCGGCGGTCGCCGTGAACTACTCGCGCTCGCAGGAAGATGCCGACGCCGTCGTGGCGGCGATTACGTCGGCGGGCAGGCAGGCGATCGCCGTGCGCGCCGACGTGCGTATCGATGCTGAGGCGCAGGCACTGGTCGCGGAGACGGTGGCGCGCTTCGGACGGCTCGACATCCTCGTCAACAACGCCGGGTGGACCCGCCGCACGCCGCACCACCAGCTTGAGTTGCTGAGCGACGAACTGCTCGACCGCACGTTGGATACAAACGTCAAGGGGCCGCTCTACTGCATCCGTGCCGCCGTGCCGCACATGCAGGCGGCCGGCAGCGGCTGCGTCGTCAACATCACGTCAGTCGCCGGCATCATGGGCCAGGGCAGCTCGATCATCTACTGCGGCTCCAAGGCCGCGCTGATGGCGATGACCAAGTCGCTGGCGCGCGCCTTCGCGCCGACGATCCGCTTCAACGCCGTGGCGCCCGGCTTCGTGGATACCGGCTTCGTCTACCCGTCCGGCGGCGACGCAGCCGCCAACGCAATGAAGCGCACCCACATCGGCCGCATCGTCACGCCGGAGGATTGCGCCGGCGCGGTGCTCTTCTTCTGCACCGACGGCGCTGGACTGACCGGCGAAGAGATCGTCGTCGACGGCGGCATCGTCAAGCTGGGCGCGCGGGTTTCGTAGGGGCGCATCGTGATGCGCCCGAACCATCATCGGAGGTTCCCATGACCATCAAGGTCGGTGTCATCGGCGCGGGCTTCATCGGCCCCGCGCACGTCGAAGCCGTGCGGCGAATGGGCGACGTCGAGGTGATCGCGCTCGCCGCGTCGAACGACGCGCACGCGCAGGCGCGCGCCAAAGCGCTGCACATCCCGCGCGCCTACGGCTCGTGGCGCGATCTGGTCGCCGACAAAGACGTGCAGGTGGTGCACAATACGGCGCCAAACGTTCTGCATTTCGAGATCAACAAGGCGATCATCGCCGAGCGCAAGCACCTGCTGGCCGAGAAGCCGCTCGGCATCAGCGCGCATGAAACGCGCACGATGCTGCGCGCCGTGCGCGCCGCGCGCCTCGTGCACGGCGTCTGCTTCAACTACCGCATGTACCCGATGACGCAGGAGATGCGCGCGCGCATCGCCGCCGGCGCGGCCGGGTCGCCGCGCCTGATCCACGGCCGCTACATGCAGGACTGGCTGATGTACGACGCCGACTACAACTGGCGCGTGGACGCCGCGCGCAACGGCCCGTCGCAGGCGATCGGCGACATTGGCTCGCACTGGTGCGACCTGGCGCAGTTCGTGACCGGCTTGCGCATCACGGCCGTCTGCGCCGACCTGCACGCCTTCGTCACCGCGCGCAAACGACCCGTCGGCGAGGTTGAGACGTTCGCGGGCAGCAGCACAGGCGAGACGGAGTGGATGGCTGTCACCGGCGAGGACTACGGCGCGCTGCTGCTTGAGTTCGAGAACGGCGCGCGCGGTACGTGTCTCATCTCGCAGATCAGCGGCGGCCACAAGAACGACCTAGTGGTTGAAGTCAACGGCGCGGCGGCCAGCCTGCGCTGGGCGCAGGAAGACCCCGAGAACTTGTGGATCGGCATGCGCGACACGCCGAGCGCGATTCTGCCCAAGCAGCCCAACATGCTCACGGCGGTCGCGCGCTCGTTCGCCGGCTATCCCGGCGGTCACGTCGAGGGCTACCCGGACGGCTTCAAGAACCTGATCGCGCGCTTCTATTCATTCATCCGCGACGGACGCGACCCGGCGCACGATCCGACCGACTTTCCGACCTTCGATGACGGCCATCGCGCCGCACTGGTCGTGGACGCCATCCTACAGAGCGCAAAGACGCGCGCCTGGGTGAGCGTGCCCGAACAGTAGGGGCGAAGCATTCGCGCAAGTGCGCCCGCGTCGAGGCGCGCGCCGCCGGCGCGAATGCTTCGCCCTTCCTGAAGAGTATCAATGTACGGGGGGTGATTCGGTTTCTCGCCAATGGCTATCCGGCAGACGCGAGAGCTTCATGACGAGGCGCAGCGCCTCGTTGACGGCGTCCGAATCCTTAAACGCTTCGGCCACATCGGGCGCCAGTAACACGATATTCGTGCCAGCGGCATACCGTTCCGCGTAGGGGTTGGGGCGCGCCTGCTTGAGGAGCGCGCGCAGGTCATACTCGGCGCGCAGGTCATCTGTCAGAGAATCGCTATCAGGCTGTTTCATAGGCTTCTCGTTCCGCGCCAGTCACTGTGCGCGCGCTGATGATTCGTACTGTGTCATCATGATCCACAAATGCGACGATGAGCAGGCGATGCAGTGAGGACATTCCGATCAGCAGGAACCTGTCTTCGGTTTGCGAGTGGTCGGGATCATTAACCAGATGCGCCAAAGGATCGCCAAAAACGGATGCACCTTCCAGAAACGTAACGCCATGTTTGCGCTCGTTGACGGCAGCCTTCTGAGGATCCCACTCAAACTGCATGGTAGTATTGTAAGTGCAATGAGGAAGCCGTCAAACTTGGAACGCGGTTGGAGCACATCGCGTGAATAACCCACCCACCCACCGCACCGTCACGTTCCTGTTCACCGACATTGAGGGCAGCACGCGACTGACGCCGCAATATTCTGCAAAGTGGCTGATTAGCGAACCACTAGCCATGCGAGCGCCGCTGCCAAGCCAAACACCATCGGCACGACCACCCGCAGCCGGTTGGCAATTGGCTCCGAATTGCCAAATTCCGCCGCCAGGTGGTAACGCGCCGCTTCGCGTTGCATGTTGGCAGCCCGCTTCTTCCCAATTTCCAGCGCCATAATCTCTTGACCGTCCATGTGAAGCTCCTTTCGCCCTAAGTGGTTTACCGGCCGTCAGAATCGGCGTATAATGCCCTCAAGCTCACCATCGATCGACAGCATCATTAAATCACGTTTGTCTACCCAGCATAAGTACTTTTGTGATAGCGATCGTGATATAAAAAGTGATAGATCACCCCACGCCCCCCTCGTTCGGCTTTGTGGGGGCGAAGCATTCGCACACGAGCGCCCATGTTGTGGCGCACGCTTCCCGCGCGAATGCTTCGCCCCTACTAGCGAACCATCAGCACCGCAAGCGCGGCCGCCAACCCCAGCGCCATAGGGACAACGAACCGCAGCCGGTTGACGATCGGCTCTGAGCAACCGAACGAGGTCGCCAACTGGCTCTGCGCCGCATCGCGCTGAAAGCAAGCAGCCTTGTCCTTCGTCAATTCCCACACCACAAACTCTTGACCGTCCATGTGTAGCTCCTTTCGCCCTAAGTGGTTTACCGGCCGTCAGAATCGGCGTATAATGCCCCCAAGCTCACCACCGATCGACAGCATCATTAAATCACGTTTGTCTACCCAACATAAGTACTTTTGTGATAGCGACCGTGATATAAGAAGTGATAGATCATCCAACACCCCCCTCGTTCGGCGAATGGCTGAAGTCCCGGCGCAGACACCTGGATCTGACCCAGGCTGAACTGGCCAAGCAGGTCGGCTGCGCGCGTGTCACCATCCACAAGCTCGAAAGTGACGACATGCGCCCCTCCAAGCAGTTGGCCGACCTACTGGCAAACGCTTTGCAAATCCCCGCCACGGAACGCGAGGCGTTTCTGGCGGCCGCGCGCGGCACGCAATGGCTCGAACCGCCTCGCGTCCCCGTTCCAACCGCCGGGCCAACCCACACCAATCTGCCGACTCAGTTGACCTCGTTCATTGGGCGCGAGTCCGAAATCGCCGAGGTGCGCCGCTTGCTCGGCGGCACACGTCTGCTGACCCTGATGGGCGCGGGTGGCGTCGGCAAGACGCGCCTCGCCCTACAAGTCGCCGCCGATGAACTCGCAACGTATCCCGACGGCGTCTGGCTGGCCGAATTGGCGCCGCTGGCTGACCCGGCACTGATCGCTAACACGATCGCCTCATCCGCAGGCGTGCGCGAGGAGCCGAACCGCCCGATGCTCGACACGCTGGGCGACTACTTCCGTGCAAAGACCGCACTTGTCGTGTTGGATAACTGCGAACACCTCATCGCTGACGCCGCACAAGTCTGCGACTCGCTCCTGCACACAGCACCACGGCTCAAGATTATTGCCACCAGCCGCGAGGCGCTCGGCATCGGTGGCGAACACGCCTACCGCGTGCCATCGCTCGGCCTGCCTACAGATTCGATGACGCTCGATGCGCTCTCGCATGTTGCATCGGTACAGTTATTCACCGAGCGCGCCCGTGCCGCGCGCGGCGACTTCGCGCTGACCACCGCCAATGCACCCGTCGTCGCACAGATCTGCCGCCGCCTCGATGGTATCCCACTGGCTCTCGAACTCGCAGCCGCGCGCGTGCGCAATATGACAGTGGAACAGATCGCGGCACGACTGGATGACCGCTTCCGTCTGCTGACCGGCGGCAGCCGTACCGCCCTGCCGCGCCAGCAGACGTTGCGCGCCATGATCGATTGGAGCTACCGGTTGCTCAGCGAGCCGGAGAAGACACTGCTCCGTCGTCTGTCGGTGTTCGCCGGCGGCTGGACGTTGGAAGCAGCGGAGGCGGTCTGTGTGGATCCCGCAGGGGCGAAGCATTCGGGTTCATCTCCGAATGCTTCGCCATTACTCGGAACCGACATCCTCGACCTGCTTTCGCACCTCGTCGATCGTTCGCTGGTCACGCTGGACGAGACAGGCGACGAACCCCGTTACCGCATGCTGGAAACGATTCGGCAGTTTGCGCGCGAAGAACTGAATCGATCGGACGAAGTGAGGCGCGTTCGAGACGCACATCTGAAACACTTTCTAGGCTTTGCTAGGCGAGCTGAACATGAACTGGAATCGGGCGGACAAGTCGTTTGGCTGCAACGATGCTCCGATGAGCTTGATAACATTCGAGTAGCGATCGAATGGGCCACTGGCAAAGGTGATATTGACAGCGCACTGAAAATACTCAATGACATGGGGCTTTCTTTCTGGCAGATAGGCAACAGAGTTAATGAATGGCTGTCGGTCATGTACCGGGTGCTGGGAAACTCGTCCGCTACCATATCCGCGAGCCGTGCCATAGCATACGGGACCATCGCAATGATGGAATATGGGCCACGGAATCTCGATGCAGGGGATAACGCGGGGCGCGAAGGGCTACGATTAGCCGAGATCTGCAATGACCCGGGAGCCCGTGCGTGGGTTCAACTGAATTGGGGACGCGTACTATACGGAAAGGGACACTACGCGCAGGCACAATCCGTCCTTGAAGAAAGCATGGCGCAACTTCAGATGCAAGGGCGCGCGTATTGGGTGGCCGCGGCCAAATCGGTGCTCGCGGCTATCGCGACCGGCCAGTCAGAGCATCTGCGCGCCGAGGCATTGCGTCGCGAGGTATTGGAAATCGTCAAACCGTTCGGTGTAACCATTCTTGGCGCAAATGCACTTGGCCAGCTAGGGCGCGACGCAGTACGCAGGGATGACTACAAGGCTGCTGCTTCGCTTCTGAAACAAGGCCTCACTCAGCAAATTGCACTGGGACAAACCATCTTCCTAAATGCATGCATATCGGACATTGGAGGGCTAGCTTTGGCGCGCGGAGACTGCGCCAATGCAGCCAGAATAAAAGGCGCATGCACGGCATGGCGGATGGCGAACTCTCTTGTTCTAAACGTGTTCTCTCAATCTCGCGACGACCAGGATCTCACATCGCTAAAGGAACGCATGGGTCCCGCTGCTCTTTCCGCCGTATGGGATGAAGGGCTCGCGCTGACTCTGGCACAGGCCATTGCGCTGGCGTGGGAGGTTTTGGGCGCATAGGTAGGGGCGAAGCATTCGCGTAAGTGGCGCAGTGCAGAGCCGTGGATTCCCGCGCGAATGCTTCGCCCCCGCTTCCCGCCTCGCCCGTCCTGCGGTATGATGAATGCCAAAGGACAGCCCTGACTCCATGCTCACAACCATCCTGACGGAAGCACAAGCACAACTGCTGCGCGACGAAAAAGCCGCGCTGGCCGATCTGCGCGCATCACTCGCCGGCCTCGACGTGCCGCGCGAATCGCTCGACACGCTCCAGCAGGCGATCCTGCAGCTTGACGAGCTGTTCCTAATCGTCGTCGTCGGCGAGTTCAACGCCGGCAAATCCGCGCTCGTCAACGCCCTGCTCGGCGAAAAGGTGCTGGAAGAGGGCGTCACGCCAACCACCTCGCGCGTGACACTCGTCAAGTGGGGCGCGGAGCCGAAAGAGACGATCCTCGACGAGGGCTTCGCGACGTTCACGCACCCGCACCCGCTGCTGCGCGAGCTGAACATCGTGGACACGCCCGGCACCAACGCCGTCATCCGCCAGCACGAGCGGCTGACCAGTGACTTTGTGCCGCGCAGCGACCTGGTGTTGTTCGTGACCTCCGCCGACCGGCCGCTGACGGAAAGCGAGCGCCAGTTCCTCGTGCAGATCCGCGACTGGGGCAAGAAGGTCGTCATCGCCCTGAACAAGTCCGACATCCTGGAGGACGATACCCAACGCGCGCAGGTGCGCGACTTCGTGTTGCAGCACGCCAGCACGGTGCTCGGCGCGACGCCGGAGTTCTTCCCGGTCTCCGCGAAAATGGCGCAGCGCGCCGACAGCGAGGACAGCAAGTCCGAGAGCACCCGCCTGCGCGCCACCAGCGGGCTCGACGTGCTCGTTGGCTACATCACGCAGACGCTCGACGACACGGCCCGCCTGCGGCTCAAGTTCGCCAACCCGCTTGGCGTCGCCGAGCAGATCGTGTCCCAGGCGAGCGCGGTGGCTTCCGCCGAGGCCGACGCGCTGCAGGAGGACCGCGCCACGTCCGACGCGATCGACAGCGTCATCACAGCCTACGAGCGCGAACTGCACGCCGAGCTAGGCCCGCGCTTGGCCGAGGTGGAGACGATCGTGCAGCGGCTGAAGGCGCGCGGGCTCGACTTCTTCGACAGCACGATCCGCCTGACGCGCATCTTCGACCTGGCGCGCGGCGACGCCGTGCGCGCCGAATTCGAGAAGCAGGTGCTGGCCGACGTGCCCGCGCAGATCGACGATCGGGTCCGCCGCCTAATCGACTGGCTCGTGGAGAAAGACCTGCGCCAGTGGCAGCAGATCATGACCTACCTCCAGCGGCGGCAGGCGCGCTACACCGAGCACATCGTCGGCGAGGGCGTCGCTCCGCTGGACGTGCGCCGCCGGTCGCTGATCGACACGGTCGGCCACAGCGCCAGCACGATCGTGGACACCTACGACCGCAACCAGGAGGCGAGCGAACTCGCAGCGCACGTCGAAGCGGCGGTCACACAAACCGCCCTGCTCGAAGCCGGCGCGGTCGGCTTGAGCGCTGTGCTGGTAGCATGGCTCGGCGTAACCGCCGCCGACCTGACCGGGTTCCTGGCAGCCGGCACGATGGCGCTCATCGGCTTCTTCGTCATCCCGTACAAGCGCAGGCAGGCCAAGGAGAAGTTCACCGTCAAGATCGACGACCTGCGCGCGCGCCTGCTGGGCGCGCTCGAGACGCAGTTCACGCACGAGAGCGAGAACGCCGTCACCCGCATGAAGGACGGCGTCGCGCCGTACACACGCTTCGTGCGCGCCGAGCGCGAGCGGGCCGACAAGACGCTCGACGCCCTCGGCGGCGTGCAGCGCGTGATCGAAGCGCTGAAGGCGCGCGTCCAGCAGATGTAGGCGGGCGCTGCACGCGACGTGACAACCCTCCTCTTCTACAAGCCATACGGCGTCGTATCCACATTCGCCGATGACGAACCGGACGCGGGACGCCGCACGCTCCGGGATTATGTAGACGTGCCCGGCCTGTCCGAAGCCGGACGGCTCGACCACGACAGCGAAGGCCTGCTGGTATTGACCGACGATGGCGACCTCGCGCACCGACTGACACACCCGCAGTTCGCGCATCCCAAGACGTACTGCGCGCAGGTCGAGGGCATCGCCACCGATACCGCGCTGGAGCCGATGCGACACGGCATCGTCATCGGGGGGCGCCACACGCTGCCCGCCGTGGTCAGCATCATCCCGCCGCCGCAGTTGCCGCCGCGCAGCAAACCGGTGCGGTCCGATAGCCCGACCACGTGGCTGCAGATCGAGCTTCGCGAGGGCAAGAAGCGCCAGATTCGGCACATGACCGCCGCCGTTGGCTTCCCCACCCTGCGGCTGGTGCGCGTCGCGATCGGGCCGCTGGCGCTGGGCGACATGCAGCCCGGCCAGTGGCGCGCGTTAAGTGACGCCGAACTGAACTCGCTGCAGCAGAGCCTATCCGTGCGGCCCGCCGGACGACGGGCCACACACAGCCGCGCCACCCCGCGCGGCCACACCACCCAGGGAGCCAGCGCATGGACTTCACGACCGTCACGCCGCCCGCCGCGGCGGGCATGAACCCGGAGCGCATCGCCGAATTGCAGCAGCGCGCAAGCGCGCAGGTGCGCGACGGCCGCGCGCTCGGCATGCAGGTCGTCGTCGCGCGCCACGGGCAGGTCGTGGTCGACGCCGCGCTCGGCGCGGCGCGCCGCAACCCGCCCGCGCCGGTCACGGCCGAAACGCTTTTCTACTCGTGGTCGGTCGCCAAGCCGATCACCGCGATGGCTGTGCACCTGTTGATTGAGCGCGGAACGCTGTCACTGGACACGCCGATCGCTGAGGTCTGGCCGGCGTTCGCGCAGGAAGGCAAAGAGGCCGCGACGGTCGGCCACGCGCTATCGCATCGCGCCGGCGTTCCGCTGACGCCCCCCTCGCTCGCCTGGCACCAGTACGCAAGCTGGACGGCGTCGGTGGACGCGATTGCCGCGTCGCATCTGTCATTCCAGCCCGGCAGCGCCGTGCAGTATCACTCGCTCACCTTCGGTTGGGTCCTCGGCGAAATCGTGCGCCGCGTCGATGGCCGCCCGATCGAAACGTTTGCGCGTGAGGAGTTCTTCATACCGCTCGGCATGCTTCACAGCACCCTGAAACTGCCCGAGTCGCTGCTGACCCAGACGGCCGAACTGGCCGCCAGCGCCGACTTCCCCGACGGCATGCAGGCGATTCAGGCGTGGAACCTGCCGCTGATGCGCCAGGCCGTCATCCCGGCGGCCGGTCTGCACTCCACCGCCCGCGACCTGGCACGCTTCTACCAGATGCTGCTGAACGACGGCGAACTGGAGGGGCGGTGCGTGCTCGCCCCGGAGAGCATCGCCCGGGCGCGGAAGCCGTCGACCCTGCCGGGCGAGCGGGAACAAGACACGAATGAGCTGTCGCATCGCGCGTTCGGCTTTTCGCTGGGCGGGCATGCGCAGTCGTTGTGGGGCGGCGAGGCCAGCGGCCCGACGACGTTCGGCCACAACGGCTGGGCGACCAACGCCTCGTTCGCCGATCCGGAGCGCGGGCTGGTCTGCATCATCCTGAACAACCTGATGCTGGACGACGAGGCCAATAACCGGCGACTGCGCGCATTGACCGATCTGGTTTTCGCCGCTTGCGAGTAGCCGCTCGCGTGGGGGAGCGAAATGAATGAGGCGCATCAGTGGATGCGCCTCGTGCCGTTTCACGTCGTCAGCGTGACTTTCTGGATGCCGCGCGGACGGTCGGGGTCGTAGCCGCGCGCGAACGTCAGATGATACGCCAGTAATTGCCCGGCGATGATCGCCACGATCGGCGATAGCCACTCCGGGATGCCCGCCGGCACCGGGATCGGCGCAGCCGCCAGCGCCAGCGACTCGGCGCGGTCGGAGATGACCACCGGCTGTGCACCGCGCCGCCACAGTTCAACCAGCAGATCGTCCATCTCGGCGGCGACCTGCCCACTCATATTGATCACCACGACCGGAAAGCCGTGCTCGATCAGCGCGATCGGCCCGTGCAGGAAATCGGCTGCCGAGTACGGCTCAGCCGCGAGCAGCGCCAGTTCCTTGGACTTGATCGCCGTCTCGTGCGCCGTCGCGTAGTTATAGCCGCGCCCAATCACCACACAGTGATCGGCATGCGCCAGATGCCGCGCAGCGCGCACCGCCGCGTTGTCGGGGCCGGCCAGCGCCGCCAGTGCCTGCGCCGCCCACTCCGGCACGCGCTCCAGTTCCGCCAGTCGCGCCTCATCGCCCGACAGCGCCGGCGAGAGCATCGCCACCGCCAGCAGTTGCGCCGTGAACGTCTTGGTCGCAGCGATGCTGCGCTCCTCGCCCGCATGCAGCGCCAGCACGTCGTCGGCAATCGCGGCCAGCGGCGAATCCGGCACATTGGTCAGCGTCAGCGTCCTGCAGCCTTGCCGCTTGCCTTCTGCCAGCACGGCCAGCAGGTCGGGCGACGCGCCCGACTGCGAAATGCCGATCACCAGCGCCCCATCCATGCGCGGCGGCGAATGGTAGCGCGTAAAGAGTGACGGCGTCGACAGCACCGCCGACAGCCGGTTGTGCGCGCCCAGCACATACTGCGCGTAGCGCGCGGCGTTGTCGGACGTGCCGCGCGCGGCGATCACCGCGTAGCGCGGATCGTAGGCGCGCACCCGCGCCGCAATCTCGCGCACATGCGCGCGCTCGGCCGCCAGCAGGCGACGCAGCACGCCAGGTTGTTCGTGGATTTCAGCCAGCAGTTGGGACATGCACTCAACCTCAAGCACGCTTGCCACAGAGACACGACAGTTTGTCATCCTGAGCGCGAAAGTCAGGCGCTTTGCTTGTTAGGTGTCACGCGCGCGAAGGATCTTGAATCTATGAACTATCGGCGCTTCGCATTTCGAGGTGAAGCGTTTTGCTAATAGGCACGAGATGCTTCGCGCATTCAGTACACATCACGCGCAGAGACTTGCCTCCGCGCTAAGCGTGACGTAACTTCGCAGGTAAATCTTGTGTCTCCGTGTCTCTATGGTGAAAATGGATTCAGAGCATCGCGACCGGGTTTTCGCGGTCGTACAGCAGCGCGCCGGCAACAAACGTCAGCCGCACGTGCAGCGTCTCGTCCAGCACCGCCAGGTCGGCGGCGGCGCCCGGCGTGATCCGCCCGATCTGCTCCGCGCCGAGCAAGCGCGCCGGCGTCGTGCTCGCCATCGTCAGCGCGTCGGCCAGCAAACACGCCCCCCACGTCACCAGGTTGCGCACCGCCTGGTCCATCGTCAGGATGCTGCCTGCCAGCGTGCCATCGGGCAGCCGCGCCGAGGTCGCCGTCACCGTCACGGTGCGGTCGCCCAGCGGGTACTCGCCGGGCGGCATGCCGGCCGCCGCCATCGCATCGGTTACGATCGTCATCCGTTCCGGCCCGGCCGCGCGCATCAGCCACTTGAAGATCGAGGGGTGCACGTGCACGCCGTCGGGAATCACGCCGAACATCGCCGTCTCGTGCGCCAGCAGCGCGCCCAGCAGGCCCGGCTCGCGGTGGTGCAGCGGGTTCATCGCGTTGAACAGGTGCGTGCCCCACGTCGCGCCGGCGTCAATCGCCTCATTGGCCAGGTCGTGCGTCGCCGTGCTGTGTCCCAGGCTGGCGACGATGCCGCGCGCGCGCAGATCGCGAATCGACTGCATGGCATGCTCCAACTCGGGCGCCAGCGTCATCAGGCGCACGCTCGGATCGAGCAGACCGTCGGCCCGCGGATCGGCGCGCTGCCGCAGGTACGCCTTGTTGTGCGCGCCCGAGCGGTGCGGCGACAGGTACGGTCCTTCCAGGTGCAGCCCGAGCACCCGCGCCTGCCGCCCGCTGCGGCCGAACAGCGAGAGCGGCGACAGCACCTCGAACGCCTTGCGGTAAACGTCGAGCGGCGCGGTGATGATCGTCGGCAGGAACGCCGTCACGCCCTGCTGCAAGACGCGCGCCGCGACGTGATAGATCGTGTCGGGGTTGGCGGTGAAGTCCTCGCCGTACCCACCGTTCAGTTGCAGGTCGATGAAGCCGGGCGCGATGATATCGTCCGGCGCGGAATCGACCACGCGCACCGACGCAATCCGCTCGCCCTCGATCAGCACCTCGCCCGGGCGCAACACGCCGTCGGCAAAGAGCACCTGCCCGCGCAGCGTCATTCCAGCCATGCAAACGTCTCGCCTTTCAGGTGATCGAGCGCCATCCATGCCGCGCCAACCGCCGCATCCACCGCCGGCACGACCGGGCGCGCATGCGCGGTCCGCTCGCCGAGCGCGCGGCGCATCGCGTACTCGTACAGCACCGAGCGGAACAGGCTGCCGAACAGCACCACGTCGAACGGCGCGCTGTGCAGGGCCAGTTTCTCGGCTGTCACCTGCACCGCCGCCGCCAGCATATCGACCCCGGCCTGCACGATCGCCAGCGCCGGCGCGTCGCCCGCCTGCGCGGCCTCGAACGTCAGCGGCGCCAGTGCGGACACCGCATCGCGCGTCCAGTCAGGGCGGTACGCCCAACTGATCAGTTCTCCCGGCCGCGCCAGCCCCAACTGCCTCAGGTAAGGCTCCGTCATGCTCGTGGCCGGCGCGCAGCCGTCATGCGCCCGCACAATGGCCCGCAGCGACTGCTCGGCCAGCCAGTAGCCGCTGCCCTCGTCGCCCAGCCGGTAGCCCCAGCCGCCCGCGCGCGCCGTGCGTCCCTGCGACAGCCCATACACGATCGAGCCGGTGCCGGCGATCACGACGACGCCCTCCGGTTTGCCGACGCCGCTGTATAGCGCGGCCACCGCGTCGTTGCAGATCAGCACGCGCGCGCCGGGCAGTACCGCGCACGCGAAACCGTCCGCCACCGCGCGGTCCGCCGGGCGGCTGACGCCGCTCATCGCGAAACAGGCAGCCGCCATGTCGGCCGTGCCCAGACCGGCCTGCGCCAGCGCATCGGTAACCGCTTTGCCAATCGCCTCCTGAGCGCCATCGCGTCCGGCCGTGTGGTAGTTGCCGGGGCCGCCCGTGCCGCGCCCGAGTTCGCGCCGCTCGCCGTCCAGCACAACGACGCTGGTTTTGGTGCCGCCCGCATCAAGTCCGATGACGTAGTCCATACGTCCACGATTATAGCATTACGGGGCATAAGGCGTGCCCTGCGCCTGTCGGCATGCCGTGAGCCCGGCGACGCGAACAGGGGAAGGAGTGAATCCCCTCGCCTGCGACGCCCGCGATGCGGTGGGGCTTCGGGCCCCGCCGCGCTTATCGGTCAGCGGCGCGAAGCCGCTGACCAGCGCGTCGCGGGAGAGGGTTAGGGAGAGGGCAAAGCCAATATTGAAAATGCCTGGGCGGCGCGCTCGCCTGACTTGACCTCATCGCAGGCATGCCCTGCGCTTGTCGAAAGCCGGGCCCTGAGCCTGCCGTACCGCCCCGCGTAGACGGGGTCGAAGGGCAAAGTATGCGTTATACTCGCCTTCGACGAGCTCAGGCGACGCGCTTGCGTGGCTTGACCTTATTGCAGGCGCGCCCTGAGCTGGTCGGTGAGCCTGTCGAACCGGTCGAAGGACGATATAGCATTTCAGGGGGATTGCGCGGCGGCACCGGACGTGCTACACTGCGCGCCAGACCGCACGGATAGCAAATCAATAATCTGCTGGAGAGGGAGACTGCTATGATCAATCTGGGTGTCGTGGATATTCTGCTGGCGGTCGTACTCGTCAGTGTGGCGTTCTACGCGCGCCGCAAACGCGAGATGCTGATCTTCTATCTCGCGCTGGTACTTGTCCTGCTGATCGAGGTCGAACGGCTGGTGCCCGGCACGCTGCGGCTGGTCGGCGAGGGCATTCGCGGCATCGACACCGTCAACGCCGCCCTGCCGCACGTCGAGATCTCGCCGATTATCACCATTAGGCAGTAATCGCAGGCCTCACCCATTGCAGACCTCGCGGGTTCTAATAACCTGCGAGGTCTACCCGACGGCCAGCAGCGCGCCGGTCGCGAACAGCAGCCCGCTGATCACCAGGCGAAAGACGCGCTCGTTCATGCCCACGTGCAGGCGCGTGCCAAGCCAGCTGCCCACGAACGCCGCCGGCAGCATGACCGCCGCAGTTTGCAGCGCCTGCGTGGTGATCAGATTGCCGATCACGTAGCCGCCCACGCGCACCGTGTCCACCGCGGCGAAATAGGCGATCAACGTCGCCCGCAGGACCACCCCGGAGTCGATCTGGTTTTCGAGGAAGATGACGATCGGCGGGCCGCTGGTGCCGAACAGCGCGCCCAACATGCCGCTGATCACCGCGGCCAGGTAGCCCCACGGTCGCGGCCAGCGCGTGCGCTCGGCCTGCGCACCGCGCAGAGCGAATATCTGCCGCAGCGCGAACAGCATGACGACAATGCCAAGCCCGCGCTTCAGTAGCGTGCTGTCGAACTGTACCAGCACGACCGCGCCGGCGATGATGCCGATCAGGCTGGGCGGCAGCAATAGTTTGAGGTGGTCGCGGCTGACCTGCCGGCGCACCTGGTACAGCAGGGTCAGTCCGATCACGGCCTGCACAATCGCCGCCGAAACAATCGCCAGCTTGGGGTCGAAGACGAGCAGCAGCAGCGGCGTCATGACCAGCGCGGCGCCGAAGCCGGTCAGCCCGCGCACGATCATCGCCAGCAGCGCGAACGCTGCGGCCGCGAGCAGTTGCAGCATGGCGTGTTAGCGGATCACCAGCAGCAAGCCGGCCAGCAGCAGCAGCCCGCCGACCACGGCGCGGAACAGTTTCTCATTCATGCGCAAGTGCATGTGCGTGCCGATCCAGTTGCCCGCAAATGCCGTCGGCAGCATGAGAACGCCCGTCATGAGCGCATCCGGCGAGATGATGCCGTTGAGCGCGTAGCTGCCGAGCCGGGCTGAGTCGAGCACGGCGAAGAATGCGATCAGCGTGCCACGCAGGACCGCGCCGGAATCAATCTGGTTTTCGAGGAAAATGACCACCGGCGGGCCCGCGGTGCCGAACAATGCGCCCAGCACGCCGCTGGCGAGCCCGGCCACATGTCCCCACGAGCGTGGCCAGCGAGAACGCGCCGGCGCCGAGCCGCGCAGGCCGAGCAACTGCCGCAGGGCGAACAGGCTGACGACCGCACCCATGCTGCGCTTCAGCAGAGCGCTATCGAACTGCAGCAACGCCGCCGAGCCCGCGATGACGCCCAGCAGACTCAACGGCAGCAGCAGCACCAGGAAGTCGGTGCGGGCAGAGCGGCGCACCTGGTAGATCAGCGCCACACCGAGCGCCGCTTCGATGACCGTATCCGCCACCAGTGCCAGCCGCGGCTCCAGCACCAGCAGAAGCAACGGCATCGCGATCAGCGCCGACCCGAAACCGGTCATGCCGCGCACAATCATCGCCACCAGCGCGATGGCTGCCGCGAGCATGAGCGTCGGCAGCATCAGCGAATCACCAGCAGCAGGCCGGTCAGCATCAGTATAGCGCCGACCACAGCGCGGAACAGTCTCTCATTCATGCGCAGGTGCAGGTGCGTGCCGAGCCAGTTGCCGGCCAGAGCGGTCGGCAGCATGACCGCGCCCGTCAGCAGCGCGTCCGGCGACAGGAAGCCGCTGAGCGCGTAGCCGCCCATTCGCACCACGTCAAAGACGAAGAAGAACACGATCAGCGTGCCGCGCAGGGCTGCGCCGGATTCAATCTGGTTTTCGAGGAAGATGATTACCGGCGGGCCGGCGGTGCCGAACAGTGCGCCGAGCAGGCCGCTGGCGAGACTCGCCACATAGCCTAGCCAGCGCGGCCAGCGAGCGCGCGCAGCGCCCGGGCCGCGCAGGGCCAGTATCTGCCGCAGGGCGAACAGCATGATGACCACACCCAGGCTGCGCTTGAGGAGCAGATTGTCAACCTGCGCCAGCGCCGCCAGGCCGGCCATCACGCCCAGCAGACTCAATGGCAGCAATTGCCACACATAGTCAAAGCGGGCATAACCCCACACCCGGCGAAGCATCGTGAGGCCGATTACGACTTCAGTGATGGCGACGGCCACGATGGTCACCCGCGGCTCGATCACCATAACCAACAGTGGAATCATGATCAGCGAGGAACCGAAGCCGGTCATGCCGCGCACAATCATGGCCAGCAGCGCTATCACTGCGGCGACAACGAACGGGAGCATACGTTATGGCCGGCGCGCGGCAAAGCCACCCGCGCCGGTACGACTCCAAGAGTGCATCGGCGCGTTCGTGCATCGCCCGGACGGCGAGCCATGCACTGCCCGATGGGGGCCGTGTCCACGCACGGCACTGCACAGTGCGAGCCGGACACGGCCGGTTCGCCCCCCTCCCCGCGCCCTGAACGTCTAGGCGCGCCCGGCCAGTTCCATCGCGCGGCGGTACAGCGCCATGTCGCGCATCGGCAGGTTCAGCATGCTGAAGCCGTCGGCGATGCGCTGCTCGATGTTGGCCATGCTGACCTGCGGCGAGCCGTACGGCACGCCGAACTCACGGCAGATCTGCGCCGCTTCCTGCACCGCCGCGTCGACTTCGGCGTGCGGATCGCCGCCATACCCGAGCGACACCGACAGGTCGCCTTCGCTGATCAGGATCAGCCCCGGCTTCGGCATCGCGCGCAGTATGTCGCGCAGGTTCTTGACCGACTCCTGCGTTTCGCACTGCATCATCAGCAGGATCTCGCCAGCCGGATCGAGCGGCCAGACGTCGGCCTTCGCGAAGTACTCCGGCTGGCTCACACCCCAGTAACGCACGGCAATATTGGGCGAGTGGCCGCGTCGCCCGACCGGCAACCGGTCAGGCGCGCCTTGCGCCTGGATGTAGCGCGCCGCCATCAGAGCCGACAGCGCGTCGTCCGGCGTGTTGATCATCGGCAGCAGGATGCCGAAAACGCCGATATCGAGCACCTGCTTGATGATCCAGTTGTTATTCTCACGCCCGTTGACCGGGATGCGCACCATCGGCGCGACCGCCGGCGCGATGCCGCGCTCCGCAATCTGCCGGCGGCTCAACATGAACTGCAGCGTTAGCCTCAGCGTTTCCGGGTTGTACGGGTTGTGCTCCATATCATAGATCACGCCGTCATACGGGCTGTCGGCGAACCACTGCGCCTCCCCGATCGATCCAGCGGTGCCGAGCGGCACGAACGCCACCTTCCCTTGCTCCATCACCTCGATAACTTTGTTTAAACGCGGCATCCGGTTCTCCTTGCAGCGTGCTGGCCGGCGGACCTACGCCCGCCCGGCCAGTTTCATGCCCATGTTGAAAGTCGCCATGTCGCGAGCCGCCGGCATCAGGAACTTGAAGCCGTCCGCGATGCGCTGTTCGACGTTGCTCGCATCGACCTGCGGGGAGCCGTAGATCACGCCGAACTCGCGGCAGATCCTGGCCGCTTCTTGCACGGCCGCGTCCACTTCAGGGTGCGGCTGCGCGCCGTAGCCGAGCGACACCGACAGGTCGCTCTCGCTGATCAGGATGACGCCCGGTTTCGGCGCCGCGCGCAGGATGTCGCGCAGGTTCTTCACCGACTCCTCCGTCTCGCACTGCAGGATTGGCAGGACCTCGCCGTTCGGGTCGATCGGCCAGACGTCGGCCTTCGCGAAGTACTCCGGCTGGCTGAGGCCCCAGTAACGCATGGCGTTATTCGGCGCGTGGCCGCGCTTGCCGACGGGCAACTGGTCGGGCACGCCTTTGGCCTGGATATAGCGCGCGGCCGTCAGCGCCGACAGCGCGTCGTCGGCCGTGTTGATCATCGGGAAGATGATGCCGTACACGCCGATATCGAGCACCTGCTTGACGATCCAGTTGTTGCGCTCGCGGCCGTTGATCGGGATGCGCACCATCGGCGCGCACGACGGCGCGATGCCGTTCTCGGCGATCTGCTTGCGATTCAGCATGAACTGCAAGGACAGGCGCAGCGTCTCCGGGTTGTATGGGTTGTGCTCCAACTCATAGGCGATGCCATCGTACGGGCTTGTCGCGTACCATTCGGCCTCGCTGATCGAGCCGGCGGTGCCGAACGGCACAAACGCCACCTTGCCCTGCTCCAACTGGCCAATGACTTTGTTCAGGCGCGGCATATCTGCTCCTTCGGGCGTAAGAGTGTGGCGCGCTCAGGCGGAGACCGCCTGCCACGCGCCGGTACGGAACGATTCCAGCGCAGCGTCAATGACTGTCTGCGCCTTCCAGCCGTCGTAGAAACTCGGGGTAATCGGCCGGTCGGCCAGGATGGCGTCGATGAACTGGCGCGGTCCCGCCGCCTGGCGCATGAACAGATCGTATTGAACTTCGGGCCGCGCCACACCCCACAGTGCCGGGGGCGTCACCAACGGCTTCATCTGCAGGTCGCCCTGCCGCAAGCCGTTCAGGGATGTGTTCGATACGTGGGGCGCGGCTTCCAGCGTGCCTGCCGCGCCATGCAGGCGCGTGTGCTGGATGTGCCCGCTCTGCCCGGCGTGCGCCACCGCGCTGACGTGCACCACGCCCTGCACACCGCTCGCAAACTCCAGCAGCACGGCGGCCGCATCGTTGGCCGGCTCCGGTGTGTCCGGCCGCGCGACAGTCACCGACAGGTGCGCGCTGACGCGGCGGATGTCGCCGACCAGCCAGTGCGCCAAGTCGATCATGTGCGAGCCGAGGTCGGCCAGCACGCCGTTCGCGCGGCGCGCATCGAACCGCCAGGCATATTCCGGCCGCCGCGCGTAGCCCGCCAGTTGAATGAACTGCGCATGATACGGCGCGCCGATGTACCGGCCGTCCAGCAACTGGCGCATGTACTGGAACTGCGGCATCCAGCGGTAGGTGAAGAATGTCATGTGCTTGACGCGTTTCGCCTCCGCGCACTCCAGCATCTCGCGCGCCTGCGCGGCATTCATCGCCAGCGGCTTCTCGCACAGGACGTGCAGACCGGCGTCGATAGCCGCCATCGCGATCGGGTAGTGCAGATCGTCGGGCACGGAGATGACCAGCGCATCGAGGCGCGCGCGGTCGATCATCGCGCGGTAATCCGCATACACCTGGGGGATGGCGTACTTATGTGCCACCGCGCCGGCCCGCTGGGCGTCGCGCCCGGCCAGCGCTACGACCTCGGCCGCCGGGTGGCTCGTCAGGCTCGGCAGGTGCACCAGATCGGCCCACCAACTGGTGCCGACCACGCCAATGCGGATTGTGGGGCGGTTCATGCGCGGGCGTATGATAGCCGAGTCGGCCTGTAGCTGTCAATCGATGAACAAGACAATTGACGGGTGCAGCAATTCTCAATTGGGCTTTGGACGGGTACTTTCCAATGTCGGCTTGTCATGCGCTGGTGTTCAAGTGCTTATCCCGTAAGCCGATTCGACGAGTAAGCAATGCTGCCCTACCCCCGTCCCCCTCCCAACTTCGTTGGGAGGGGGAGAGATTCGACGGGGATTGGCGCGGCGGCAAAGCCGCCGCGCACCTCCCCACTCACTTTTCCCCTTCTCCCCCGCGCGCGGGGGAGAAGGGGCCAGGGGATGAGAGGGGGCAACTTGGGGCCATACTTCAAAGTGAGAACTAATGTTGACGGGTGCTCGCCGTTTGATTTGCCGGGCCGATTCTGGTATAAGGGAGATGAAGACCATCGTCCACTGCATATACCCTATCCAATATCGGAGGAAGCATGTTTACACTGATCTCGTCTCTGTCCCTGCGGCGGCTCCTGATCGAACAGGCCCCGGTCATGGTCCTGTCGTTCATCGTCGCCGAACTGTTCTACAAGTTCCACTCGTTCACGCTGGAGACCGGCGCGTTCCTCGTCACCTGGGGCGCGCTCGACTTCATCGTGCAGTTCGCGATCAAGCGACTCGCGCCCGCCAGGCCCACCGCCTGACACGATTTACCGTTTCGATTTGACAGCGTCTTCGCTGGTGAGCCGGTCATCCTGAGCGCGAAGGCAAAGCCCCACGCCTTCCGGGCGTTACGCGCGCGAAGGACCTCAACTCCGTGCTCTCCTGTGACACAGCTCGGGCGAGGCTCTTGTGAAAGCCTCGCCCGCTTTTCGTTTCGTCACCACGCCACTGGCAGAACGCCCAAAAGGTACTGCTTTGTGCCTTGGTGTCTTTGTGTTTCTCTTTCTGCTTGCTCGTTCACCCGTATAGCTCCAGCACCGCCGCCAGCCGCGCCGCGCTGTCGTCCAGCCCGCCCGGCCGGTTGCGCTCCAGCCAGAGCGCGCGGTACTCCTCAATGATATCCTGCATGTTGCGCTTCAGCTTGCGCTTTAAGGGGCGCGCCACCTTCGGATCGTCCTCCTGCGCGAAGATGCCCAGCCCGCAGGCGTGGTGCAGCATATCGGCCGCGCACTCGAACTCGGCCTCGATCAACTCGGCATCGGCGCACGCCATCCGGTGTTTTTCCAGCGGGCGCATCGCCTTCGCGATGACGACCATGGCGCGCTCGTAGTTCGTGATGCCCAGACTTTCGAAGTCGCGGATGATCGTCAGCGCGTCGTCGTTCTGCGATGGGATCTGAAGGATGCGCGCCAGCCCCGATGCGTTGTGCAGCTTCACGCCAAGCGACTGATAGACGTTACCGAGATCACACGTCATGCGCCCCATCACGCCGGCTCGGTCGCGGAACACAAAACGGTCGAGTGCGGCCGGCACGTCGAGCGCGCGGTTCGCCTCGACGCACCAGCCGAGCGCCGCGCCGTACACAAAGCCGGGATACGCGAACGGCAGAAACTGCCAGTGCCCATGGTCGCCCCAGTCGGTGATCAGATAGCCGCTCGCGCCGTGGCGCAGCCCGTTCTCGGCCGCGTTGAGCAGGTTGGCGAAAGCGTTGTCGGTGCGGCCGGCGATGCTGTTCCAGCTTGAGGTGCCCGGGCAGACATAAAATGGCAAACCGGCGCGCGCGAACAGTTCGCCGTGCGCCGCAAACGGGTGATCGGCCTCGTAGCCCCACTCCAGCGCAAGCGCATCGCGCGGCAGCCCCGGCACGAGCTCCGGGTGCTGCAATATGATGTCGCCCCAGAACAGCGGCGTGCGGCCGCGCGCGCGCACTTCAGCACACAGCGTCGTAAGGTAGTCCAGATAGACGCGCCCCCCCCCGCGCTCGGCGCACACCTGCCTGCTGCGCCCCATGCCGAGGTCGAATGTCTCGTCGCAGCCGATGTTAAACAGGCGCGAGGAGAAGTTCGGCAGCAGTTCGTCGTACAGCCCGCGCAGCAGGTCGAGCGTGCCGGGATCGCCAGGGCACACGCTGAACGGATGCGGCCCCCACCACGGCCGGAACGGGTACGAGTCAATTTCCGCCAGCGACCGGTACGGCGCGTGCCGCAGCCAGCGGTGCATGTGCCCGAACGAGTTCTGGTTCGGGACCAGATCGATGAAGCGCCGGCGGCAGTAGGCGTCGAGCGACAGCACCTCTTCCTCGCTCAGCGGCGACGCGTGCTCCCACACCTCCAGATGATCGCGGTAGGTGAAGGTGTGCTCCATGTATAGTTGAAGTTGGTTGATCTTCCACGCCGCCAGCAGGTCGACCAGCCCGAACAGGGTCTCCATCGTCGGGACTTTGTCGCGCGAGATGTCGAGCATCACGCCGCGCACCGGGAAATCGGGGTGATCGGCAATGTGCAGGCACGGCAGGCTATCGGCGGACTGCTCGACGATCTGCGTCAGCGTGCATGTCCCGTAGTACAGTCCGGCCGCGTCGCGCGCTTTGACCGTGAACGCGTTCGACGTGATCTCCAGTGTGTAGCCCTGTGCCGGCACGTCACACGCCGGATCGAGCCAGAGCACGCCGCCGATGTCACGCGCCGGCCCGGCCTCGCTCGCCGCCAGCGACCAGTCAACACCGGCATGCTGGCGCAGCGCCATCTGCACGCGCTGGGCGGTGAGCAGCACGTCCTGCGCCACCGGCGCATCGATCACGAGCCGCCAGTCGGATTGCAGGTGGTACGTGCCGCCAGTAGAGTTGAGCGAGCGTGGCTGAGGTAGAAGCTGAAGTTCTGTCATAGTTTTATAGCGGTTTCCAGAAACAACCGATACGCAAATTGTCATTGCGAGAACAGCATGGTGGGGCCGCCATGTTGTGGCCCCAAAAACTTGGGCGCGGCTGGCGGCCAAGCCGTCATGCCGGCGAAAGTTGGTGATGCGCCGGGGGCGCACACCCCGCGCATGAGAATAGCCCTGCCAATGGTGGGACGGGTCTTTGACCCGTCCAGTCGGCCAGGTCAAAGACCTGGCCCTACCACAGGATGCGATCCATTTTCATGGGAGCCGGCATCCAGGGGTGTTGACTCTGGCACGGTTGGAGCGGGGGAGCGGGTATGTCAAATGTTTCTGCAAACCGCTCTAAGGTAAGCGGTCGATAGAGCCTTCCTTTGTGTCTTTGTGACTTGGTATTGGAAGTTTTCTTTAGCTCCGCACGTGCCACGCCGCCAGCAATTCCGCTTCGCGCGCCGGCTTCATGCCCGCGCGGCGCGGCAGTTCCGTCTCGCCGGGGCGTGTGCGCTCCCAGGCCAGCGTGTCGCGCACCGTCTCGCGCAGCGGCCGGAACTCCAAGCCGGCGGCGATCGCCTTCTGCACGCTCACAGACAGGATGCCCGCGTTGTCCTTGCCCGGCAGCCAGAGCGGCAACTCCGACCACGGCGCGACCTTCTGCTCCAGCAGGAACGACTCGGGCACATAGGTGACACGTGCGTCGCTGCCGCTTTCCGCACTGCTCGCGTCGAGCAGCGTCCCCATCGTCAGCGGGTAGTCCGGCCCGGTCGCGTTGTAGACGCCGGTCTGCTTCTGCTCCGTCATCTGCACAGTCCACAGCGCCAGATCGCGCACGTCGACTGCCTGGACCGGAAAGTCGGGGCCGACCGGCGCCAGCATCTCGCCGCCGCGCGCCACGCGCACCGGCCAGTAGGTGAAGCGGTCGGTTGGGTCGTTCGGCCCGACGATCAGCCCCGGCCGCACCTGCAAGACTCGCCCCGGCACGGCGCGCTCAACCGCCTGCTCGCACAGCGCCTTCAGCGCGCCATACGCTTTGCCGATGTCCTCCATCGTCTCGTCCGCGACTTTGGCGACCGGGTAGCTTTCGTCGATGCCGTTCACTTTGTAATCGGCGTACACCGAGATCGTCGAGATGAACACGTAGCGCTCGACGGCGTCGGCCAGCAGTTCTGCCGACTGGCGCACGACGCGCGGCAAATAGCCGCTCGGGTCGATCACGGCGTCCCAGCGGCGACCCTTGAGCGCGTCGAGCTGGCCGTCGCGGTCGCCGCGCAGCTTCTCCACCTGCGGGAACAGGTCGGCGTTCTGCTTGCCGCGATTGAACATCGTCACTTCGTGCCCGCGCGCCAGCGCGCAGTCCACAATATGCCGCCCCAGAAAGACCGTGCCACCCAATATCAACAGTTTCATGCCGCTCCTATGCGTTCAGCAGGCCGCGCAGCGCGGCGGTCGCTTCGGTGGGATTGAACTCTGACGGGCCGGGGCCGCCCCGGTAGGCGATCCGCCCGTCCGTGCCAATGATATAGATGCGCTCCGGCCAGGCCGCGAACCGCTCGCTTGCGGCGTTGTCCATCGCGTCGACGAGCGTGGGGATCGTCAGGCCGAGCCGCTCGGCGCAGAGGCGCGCGGCGGCCATGCGTTCCGCGAACGTCGTATGCTGGCGGATGCAGATGCCCGCTTCCTCGTTCGACTCCATCTGCCATTCGTTCTCGGCGTGCGCCTCGGCGATATAGACGACGTAAATATCCGCCCGATCGCGGAACGCCTGATACAACGCTTCGAGCGCGCCAGACTGGCGGCGAAACGGTGGTCAGGTATACGAGCCAAACAGCAGCACCAGCGGCCGCCCGCGCACCAGGTCGGGCAGCGACACTTCGCCGCCACCGGTCAGCCGCGTCAGCGGCAACGCGGGCACCGGGTCGCCCGCCGCCAACCGGTCGGCGCGCCGGTAGCGCGTCAACGAGTCGGCGACGACGGCACGCTTGTGCTCGTCGGTCAGGCGGTCGAGGTACTCGCGGTCCTCGGAGTTGAAGTACGGCTGGGATGTCTCAGTCATCGAGCTCTCCGGTCGCTGCGCGCCTCACGGGCGTCGTGGCGCGCATATTGTACCGGATTGCGCGCGGTTGCGAAACAGGCATCCTGCGGTACACCTGAATCATGTGGCGCTCAAGCGATAACAATACGTCATGCCCGCGAAAGCGGGCATCCAGAGGTAATGCCACTGGACTCCCGCTTTCGCGGGAGTGACGACCTTTATTATCCAGGCGCCAGTTCGCCCCGAACCTAAAATGCACCCTGTTCCGTATTGCCATCCCAAGCGCGCAGGCAGCGCGTTGGGTTTAGCGGCGGCCACGCGCGCAAGCGATCTCTGCCACACGTATCTCAAGCCGCCGTCAACGCACGCAGCACATCGGCCAGCACGTCAACCGCCTTCAGGTACTCGTCAATCTCGATGTGCTCGTCGGGTGTGTGGTCGAGGTTCGAGTCGCCCGGCCCGTATGCCACGATCGGGCACTGCCAGACGGGCGCGACCACGTTCATGTCGGCGGTACCGGTCTTCACTGTGAAGCCTGGCGTCGCGCCGTGCGCTCGCAACGCGCCGAGGAAGGCGCGCACCAGCGGCGTGTTCTTGTCGGCGCGGTACGCCTCCTCCTCGCTGGCGAACGTCAACTCGGCTTCGCTGGCGCACGCGGCGATCTGCGCCTTCAACTGCGCGATCGTCACGCCGACCGGCACGCGGATGCCGATCGTCATCTCGACGCCGTCCACGAACGGGTCGTCGGCGGTGTGGATGCGCCGCAGCGACGGGTCGAGCCGGTCGAAGGCGCGCTCCTTGCCGATATTGTACTGCGCGCACAGTTCGCCGACGGCGTTCCAGAACGCGACCGCGCCTTCGGCAACGCCGCGCGCCTGCCCGGCCGTGTGGCTCATCGTGCGTGTGTGGCGATAGTGGATCAGCAGGCGTCCCTTGTAGCCGAGCGTGACGCGGTCCCAGCCGCTCGGCTCGCCAATCACGCAGAACGCCGGCCGGTACTGCGTGGCCGCGAAGCGCGCCCCTTTCGAGGTGGCCGCCTCCTCCTCGACCGCGCCGACGACGACGATGCGCCAGCCGGGGCGGACGCCGGCCTGCGCCGCCGCAGCAATGAATGTGCAGAGCGGCCCGCGCGCATCGACCGCGCCGCGCCCGTAGAGCTTGCCGCCCTCGCGCCGCACCTCGATGTAGCCGGGCACGGTGTCCATGTGCCCGAGTAGGACGATCTCGCGGGTCGCGCCGCCATCTGGCTCGGTGATGCCGACCGCATTGCCGGCTTCGTCGCGGAACGCGCGCATGCCGAGCGCGCCCATTTGCTCGACCAGGTACGCACCGATCTGCGCTTCCTGCGTCGACGGGCCGTACACCCGCAGCGCGCCTTCAAGGAGTGCTATGGAATCCAGTTGTTGTTCCTCCAGACATGAGTCAATGCGGAAAGTTTACGGTAACTACCGCGTAACGTCTGTTACCGACCAAATCAAATCCTCCAGATCAGAGAGGCTCTCGGGGGCAGGCGGGGCACCGAATTCATGTTCCACACACATGTGCCGATCACCAATATCCACGCAGACTGTCACAAAGCCCGTGTCCTTCACTATAACATTGGTACGTTTATATTCCGTGCGTAGGTCAAAATACCGCGTTGCATCAAGTGCCGATATCAGGCGATCGACATCTCCTGCAGGAACCCAAAAGTACCTGGACCTTGCAGCTCGCAACCATATTGGTTCATCGCCACCGCCTAATCGGACAGCGACTAGACCGCTTCCGAACAACGTAATGCTACTATAATGAAACATGCCGATTCTCTCTTGCGTAATGACAACGCGAGTCCCGGCGGGCGTCATGGGGAGCCAGTACCATGCCGCGGCCGACATTACCGCAAAGAATACGACAAGCAGAGCCACCAATTTCAGCAGTTTGCGCGTCATTTCTCACCCGGTATCCGAAGCCTGGAGCGTCCGCAAGAACAAAACGATATGCGATCCGTCGTTGCGAGGAGCGGTGTTTGCGACGAAGCAATCTCGGTTTGATCTGCGCTGTGACAGCACAGCGGCGCTTTAGCATGGCTTCGCTGTCTCGACCTGCCGGAAGCCGAGATTGCTTCGCCCCCTACGGGGGCTCGCAATGACGCTCGCATGCGCCGTATCAGATCACTCGTGACAACGCTCTAATCTTAAATATTATTATGCCTGCTTGACAATCAGAACATTTGTGCTATATTGTGATTATGAACGATACACAGGCAGTTGTACGGGCGCGTTGCACGCGCCCCCGTCACCACATCAAAGGGTGGCTGCAATTGCGTTGCGCCGCACCGGGACGAGTTGATTGATCGCCGCCATCCGGCCCGTTTCTTTTGAAAAATAACGCGCCCGAACCCAATAGAATCAGGCCAAACAGCCCATGGCGTTCGATTCTTTGAAATCGACCGCAATCAAACGTCGGCCATTTCCGCATTCGCCCTATTCGCGGATCCGCTTCTTCCTGCCTCCGTGCAACACCTCGATAATCTTGCGCTGCGCCACTGGCCACGCGAAGCGCTCCAGTTCACTCAGGCGCGCCCAGCGCACGCGCTCCGACTCCGGCGCGTTCGGCTCGCCACTGGCGTATTCACAACGCACAGCATGCAATGTCACGCGCATATGCGAGAAGGCGTGATCGACCGTCGCGATCGGCTCGCCGGCGCGCACCGTCAGTCCCAGCGCTGCGTGCGCCACGCGCCGGCACGCGGCTTCCGCTGACTCGCCGCGCTTCATTCGCCCGCCGGGGAACTCCCACATGCCGCCGAGCAGCCCGTCGGCCGGCCGTTGCGCGATCAGCACGCGCTCACGCTTGAACACAACCGGCACGGCCAGTTGGTGATGCGGCACTTTCTTCTTCGCCGTCTTCTCCGGTAGTTCGTCTTGCACACCCTCGGCCAGCGCGCGGCAGTCGGTCTGGACAGGGCAGAGCAGGCAGCGCGGGCGGCGCGGCACGCAGATCCGCGCGCCGAGATCCATCAGCGCCTGGTTGAAGTCGCCGGCGCGGCCGCGCGGCAGCAGCGCGCGCGCATGCGTCCACAACCGTTCTTCCACCGCCGCCGACTTCGCATCGCCGCGCACGGCGAACAGCCGCGCCAGTACCCGCCGCAAATTGCCGTCCAGCGCCGGCTCGTCCAGCCCAAACACCAGGCTCGCCAGCGCGCCCGCCATGTAGCGGCCGATGCCGGGAATGCGCCGCAGCGCCGCCACGTCGCCCGGCAGCTGCGCGCCCATCTCGCGCACCACCAGTTGTACGCCCTTGTGCAGGTTGCGCGCCCGCGCGTAGTAACCGAGCCCCTCCCACATCTTCAGCACGTCGTCGAGCGGCGCAGCCGCCAGCGACTGCATCGTCGGCCAGCGCGCGATGAAGCGCTCGTAGTACGGCAGCGCCGTGTCCACCTGCGTCTGCTGGAGCATCACCTCCGAGACCCAGATATGGTACGGGTCGCGCGCGCCGCGCCACGGCAGCGCGCGGCCATGGCGCGCATACCACGCCAGCAGCCGGCGCACCGGAGGGGTTAGTGCGCCCACAGATATTTCGCACTACGGATTAGTACTAAAGTCCTATTCCGTTCCACGTTCCTCATTGTATCATCATGCCACAGGCATTGCATTGTTGTATAATGGACTGCGAGTGGGCGGGCCGAAAGCTCCGCTGTTCAGGAGAACGAATGGAAAACACCGGATTGTTGAAAGTTGGCGATCTTGTGATCTTGCCGGACGCCAGGCGCGCCGTCATTGTCGCCATATCACTGGAAACGGAGATCCCGCGTTACACGGTTGAACTCAGCGACGGCTCCCGCCACGAAGTCGGCGCCGATGTTGTGCTGCGCGCCCGCACGTACGCCAAATGGGTTGCGCCCGATTCCAACTGGGACGGCGAGGAGCGGCGCATCGGCCGCCCTGGCTACAATGGACAGGATCGCCGCCGCCCGGACTAGCGGCGCACGGAGCTAGTTATGCAAGCATACGCGTTCCCGCAGGCACTGACCAACGCCGGCGCATTTGGGGAGGAAGGCCATCCCAGCACGGGTCTGCCGTTCTACCGGCTGACCGGCGCGACGGTGCGCCAGGGCGTGAGCGCGTTCATGGTCGTGACCGTCTTCGGCAAGACCGCCCCCGCCGTCGGCGTCAAGGTCATCAACCTGTTCCCGGACGGCAACGGCGAGGTTATCCAGACCGATGGCAGCGGCGTGGTCCGCTTCCAGTTTGCGGCCTCATCGGCCTTTACCAACCCTGGCACCGGACCGTTCACGGTCTTCATCGCTGACGACGGCGCATTTAAGGATTTCGACGCATCGCCAAAGCGCGTGGCGTTCTCGCACAAACTGTCGGACATCGTGCACTCGCTGGGCGACTTCCGCGGCGAGCACACTGAGATCTACCTGCAGTTCGTGGAGCAGGACGACAGCGCGCCGGCGCCCACCCCGGATCCGACCCCGACGCCCACGCCGCAGCCGACCCCCACCCCGCCGCCCCTGCCGGCTGACTTGCTGCGCAAGGGCGATCTCGACGGCCTAATCAACGCGTTCGAGCAGGTCGTCGCGGAACTAAAGAAGTTGCGCGGTTAACGCCGTCCGACGTGACCAATGACAACCGCCACCTGCAATGGGTGGCGGTTCTTTATTGCGCTCAGGACACGGCCCCCCCGGACACGGCCAGGAACAGGAAGATCTTGTCGCCGTCCTTGACCGGCGCTTCGGCGACCTTCTCCCAGTGCACCAGCCGGTCGTTCACGAAGATGTTGTACGGCAGATCGTGCTCGCCGCGCTTGACTTCGTCGTAGAAGCCGGGGTAGATGCGGTCGGCTTCGCCGAGCATGCCGGCCACGGTCGTGGCGCCGCCCAGCGGCACCGTCACCGAGTTCTCGCCGACCAGCGTCGCCAGCGGCTCGCCGATCTTGAATGTGACACTCATCAGCCCCCCCTCCCCAATCCAGTTTGAACCGTTCCACTCCGGGGTCGTCCTGAGCGCGGAGGCAACGCCGGGTGCTTGACGTACGCTGCACGCGCGAAGGACCTCGAATCCACAACTCGCGCTTCCATACCGGTTGCACCGGCACCGCCGTGCACTTTCTGAACGCCGCACGAGAAGGTTCGCGCCTCGTATCATACTGAAAACCGCAGCACACGCAAAAACAACACGGCCAGCAATTCTCATTTTGGAGTCTGGCCACCAGGCTGCCCCCTCATCCCCTGGCCCCTTCTCCCCCGCGCGGGGGAGAAGGGGAAAAGTGAAGGGGGAGGGTGGCATGACGTACTCGTCGAATCGGGCTTGGGTGATAAGCACCTGAGCACCAGTGCATGACGAGTCGACATTGGAGAGTACCGGCCAAAGCCAAATTGAGAATTGCTGAACACGGCAGGGATGCGAATACGTCCCTGCCGTGTCATCCCAACCGCGCGCGCGTCCCGCGCGGCGGACTAGATCTTCTCCATGTACTCCTCGAGCTCCCACGGCGTAACCTGCATGCGATACGCCTGACACTCCGCGCGCTTGGCGCGCACGAATGCGTTGTATGCACCGCCCAGGGCAGTCTTTACCACCTCGTCCCTGGACAGCTCGTCGAGCGCCTCATCCAGCGAGGTCGGCAGCGTGCGAATGCCCTTCTCGGCCAACTGCTCGTCGGTGAATTCGTACGCGCTCTCCTCGATCGGGTCCGGGGCTTTCAGGCCGCGGCGGACGCCGTCGAGACCGGCCGCCAACATCGCGGCGGCGGCGAGGTACGGGTTGCTGCTCGAATCGGGGCAGCGCAGCTCCAGGCGGGTCGACTTCTCGCGGCCCGGCGAGTAGTGCGGGATGCGGATCAGCGCGGAGCGGTTGATCTGGCCCCAGCAGAGGTAGACCGGCGCTTCGTAGCCCGGTACCAGGCGCTTGTACGAGTTGACCGTTGGGTTGATGACGGCGGCCAGCGCGCGCGCGTGCGCGATCTGCCCGGCGATGAACGAGTACGCCATCGGCGACAACTTGTACTCGTCTTTCGCATCGTAGAAGACATTGTCGCCCTTGGCGTCAAACAGGCTCTGGTGCGTGTGCATGCCCGAGCCGTTGATGCCGGCGATCGGCTTCGGCATGAACGTCGCGACCAGGCCGTTCTTCGCGGCAATCGCCTTGATCGTCGCCTTGAGCATCAGCGTGTTGTCGGCGGTCGACATCGCCTCGTCATAGCGGATGTTGATTTCGTGCTGGCCGACGGCGACTTCGTGGTGCGCCCGCTCGACGACCATGCCCAGGTCGGTTAGCGCTTCCATCACTTCCTGGCGCACTTCGGCCGCCAGGTCGCGCGGCGAGTAGTCCCAGTAACCGACGACGTCGTGCGGCACCGGCTTGGTGCTGTTGTGACCTTCGCCCGCGAACAGGAAGAACTCGCACTCGGTGCTCGTGTGGAACGTCAGCCCGAACTCCTTCATCAGGCCGTCGACCGCGTTCTTGAGCACGCGGCGCGGGTCGCCGCCGAACACCTCGCCGCTGGTGCGGAACACGTCGCACAGCAGGCGCGCCGTCGCGCGGCCGTTCTTGGTCCACGGCACCACGCGGTACGAGGCCGGCTCGACCTGCAGGAACATGTCGCTTTCGTGAATACGCGAAAAGCCCTCGATCGACGAGCCGTCGAACCAGATGCCCTTCTCGAGCACCTCGGCAAGCCCGGAGACCGGGATGACCACGTTCTTGATTGAGCCGACGACATCGGTGAACTGCAGGCTGACAAACTTCACATTGTCTTCGAGCGCCTTGTCCATCACGTCTTGAGCTGCGGGTGACAGTTTGCTTGGCATCGTTTCTCTCCTCCGTTTGGTATGGGGTATTGGGGTCAGAATACGGTATTTGGCGTGCGGCGCGACAAACAAAAACTCACGCGGCGGACGCTGAAACCGCGGCAACCGCGGCTTCTGTACAACGTGCGTCCTGGCGTGAGCTATGCAATTACGGCCCTGAACTCCGGCCGAATGCAGAAATTATACGCAGAATTGCGCAAGCGCCAAATCAAGCCAGATCATAGCAGGCTGCGCGATACCGCTGCGCCTATTTCTCCGCCGCCTGCTTGACCAGCTCGCTCATCAATCCGGCCTGGCTGTCGGTGCTGTCGGTCAGCAGTCCGGCGATAACGCCTTGCCGGTCTGGCATCGGCCGGTTCTGGCTCGCCTTCCACTTGCCCTGCACTCCCGTGATCTCGACGCGAATCGCGACGGTGCCTTTCATCAACTGCTGCACGTAGTCGGCCGGCGCATCGTCCACATGCCAGGGTGCGGACCGTGGCTGCTCGAGTTTGTTCGTCAACAGTTCGATCGCGTACCGCTTATCGGCCTCCTCGTGCGATACGATCAACGGCCCGTATATATGGACGCTGGCGTAGTTGTAGGTCGGCACGGTCTGGTGCGTCTGCTGCTTTGTCGGATACCAGGTTGGCGTGATGTAGGCCGTCGGTCCCTGGAAGATCGCCAGGACTTCGGAGCCGGCTAACTGCCACAGCGGGTTGGCCTTCGCCAGATGCCCGATCAACTGGCTACCCGCCGTGGGATCGCCGGCGAGCAGCATCGGAACATGATTCGCTGTCAGCTTGCCGTCCTGGACCGCTACAATGCACGCCAGCGGAAAGTCGCCAATCAGGCGGGCAATCTCGGCGGCATCGTCCTGCTTAAAATGTGCTGGGATGTACATTACAGTAGTTTAGCACAAACGAATGTTGGGGCGGTGCGCCCGTCGTAGGGGCCGACCTGCGTGTCGGCCCGCACGGGATGCGGGCGCATTGCCATGCGCCCCTACACGGGCATGACGGGTTGGTCGTTTAGCGACCCGTTTCTCTGTCACCGCACACGGTTGGAAACCGCCGTGGGCTTCTCGCAATGACGGCTGGCCGCATCACCACTCTCGAGGACTACTCCACCGTCACACTCTTGGCCAGGTTGCGCGGTTGGTCCACGTCGCGCCCGAGCGCGACCGCCACGTGATACGCGAACAGTTGCAGCGGCACGACCGCCAGCAGCGGCGATAGCGCCTCGTCGGTCGCCGGCACCGTCAGCACATCGTCGCAGTGTGCGCGCACCGTCTCGTCGCCCTCGCTGACGACCGCCAGCACACGCGCCTGCCGTGCCCGCACCTCCTGGATATTGCTGATCAACTTCTCGTGCGTGCGCCCGGCCGTCGCGACGGCAATCACCGGGATCGACGGCTCCAGCATCGCAATCGGCCCGTGCTTGAGCTCGCCCGCTGCGTAGCCCTCGGCGTGGATGTAGGAGATCTCCTTGAGCTTGAGCGCGCCTTCCAGCGCGACCGGGTAGCCGAGGTTGCGGCCCATGAAGAACGCCGACGACGGGTGGCTGTACCGCGCCGCCACTGCTGCCACCTCGTCCCCGCGCCGGATGATGTCGGCGATCTGGCCCGGTATGCGGCGCAGCCCATCGGTCAGGGCGCGCACCTGCGCCGGCAAGACGCTGCCGCGCGCGGCCCCCAGGTGCAGGGCGAGCAGCAGCAACAGCGACGCCTGTGCCGTAAACGTCTTGGTCGCGACCACGCCGATCTCCGGCCCGACCTGGGTGTAGATGATGGCGCTGGCGCCGCGCGTCAACGACGAACCTTGCGTGTTGGTCAGCGCGACCGCCGTCGCGCCCGCCTCCAGCGCCAGCCGGAACGACGCCAGCGTGTCGGCCGTCTCGCCGGACTGCGAGACGAACACGCACAGCGTCTGCGCGTCCAGCACCGGCGCGGCGTAGCGAAACTCCGAGGCGACTGCCAGTTCGACCGGCAAACGCGCGTACTGCTCGATATAATATTTGCCCAGCATCGCGGCGTAGTACGCCGTGCCGCAGCCGATCAGCGCCACGCGCCGGAATTGCGACAAGTCGAGGTGCGCCAACTCGGGGAACGAGACGCCGTCGCGGTTCATGCGCCCGACCAGCGCCTGGGCCAGCGCATCCGGCTGCTCGTGGATCTCCTTCAACACGAAGTGCGGGTAGCCGCCCTTGCTGATGCTCTGGGCGTCCCACTCGACGTTGAACGGCTCGCGCTGCACCGCCGCGCCGTCGAGCCTGCACAGTTGCACCGTATTGCGCCGCACCGCCGCCACCTCGCCGTCATCGAGCGTCAGCATGGTGCGCGTATGCTCCAGCATCGCGGCGATGTCCGACGCGACGAGGTTCTCGCCGTCGCCCAGGCCGATCACCAGCGGCGCGTTCTGGCGCGCGGCCACCAGCAGGTCGGGGTCGTCGCGGCACAACGCCACAATCGCATACGCGCCGCGCACCGTCTGCAGGGCGCGCCGCACCGCCTCCGCAAAGTCGGGCGCGCCGGCCGCGCGCAGCGCGCGGTATTCGTCCTCCACCAGGTGCACGATCACCTCGGTGTCGGTTTGCGAACGAAAGGTGTGGCCGCGCGCGGTCAGATCGTCGCGCAGCGACTGGTAGTTCTCGATGATGCCGTTATGTACCAGCACCATGCGCCCCTCGCAGTCCGCATGCGGGTGCGCGTTGGTGTCGGTCGGGCCGCCGTGGGTCGCCCAGCGCGTGTGCCCGACGCCCAGCGTCCCTGCGGGCGTGGACGCGCCGACGCTGGCGATCAGGTTGCCAAGTTTGCCCTCGCGCTTGCGCATTTCGAGGGCGCCGTCCGGCGAGAGCACGGCGATGCCGGCCGAGTCGTAGCCGCGGTATTCGAGACGGCGCAGGCCGTCAATCAGGATCGGGGTCACCGGGCGCGCGCCCGCATAACCGATGATGCCGCACATGGGTAGCCTCCGTGAACGGGTGGGGCCGGCGACACGAGGCCACGCGCATTTCGCGCGGGCCGCAGATAGCTCCGCAGCGCACGCGCGCAGGATCGTGACCGGCTGGCTGTTGGGAATCCAACGCGCCACAGCGCGCCATGAATGGCGCGCGTTCGTTCTGGGGGAGAAGACGAGGAGTGTGGCGCTCCCCGGAGGCATCCGCTGATGTTTCGATTTTCCCGCGTCGGCGCATGTCCGCGCGGTTAACTCCGCCAATGGCGAAGAACCTCCACCTCGTTGCCGCACACGGCGGCCCATACGCTATCTTTCCCGGTATTGTGATTATGGGATGTCTGGGCGCCTCCTTGAATCGCTGGATGCGATCATCATAGGACAGAATGCCGTACCGGCCAAGTCGCACGGCTATCGCGGACACCCGCTAAAGCGGTTTCCAGAAACAACCGATACGCAAATTGACATTGCGAGAAGCCTATACCGCCGCACACTATGCGAGGCGGCAGAAACTCGGACGCGGCCGATCCAAGATGTCATTCCGGCGAAAGTTGGTGATGCGCCAGGGACGCACACTCGCGCATGGAAATGGCCGTGTCGGTGTAGGGACGGGTCTTTGACCCGTCCGGTTGGCCAGGTCAAAGACCTGGCCCTACGCCTAGAGTTGCCTATTTCCATGGGAATGGGAGCCAGAATCCAGGCGGACGCATCCACGGCCTGCACGCACGTCACATGCGGGCGTGGATGCCGGCTAAAACCATGCCGGCATGACGGATTGGGGCGTATGACCAGACCGATAGTCGGTGAAGTTTCTGAGCAGGAGGCGAAGTCGACGAAGCAATGCTAAAGCACCGCTTCGCTGTCTCGACAAGCCGAAAGCCGAGATTGCTGCACCCCCTACGGGGGCTCGCAATGACGCTCATAGGTCCCGTATCAGATCATTCCGAAAAACGCTCTAGCGCGCGACGGGCGCGTGCAACGCGCCCCTACGGAGCCACGCGCACTATCGCATGATCACGGGAAGATACTGATTCGTGACATGCGACGGCACGCACGCCGCGAACTTGAACGATCCAATGCGTGTGCGCCAGTTAACCGTGTCGCCTGATGCAAAGTATTCATTAGTGTACCAGAACGTGCAGTTGTCGGTCGGGTCAATCGTCATCGCCGAGTAGTCGCCCCAGCGCGGGCATGCCGGGAAACTACCGCATGCTGTAATCTGCGAAGCGGAGCCGGCAAACAGCGTCGCCTCCCCCTGCCCGAGCGTGCCGAGCGGGTCGGCCGCCAGCCGCCCGGCATAGGCCAGCGACGGATAACTGCTCGTGTACGATGTGCTGAACCCGATCGCCATGTTGCCGTTGCCGTCGACCGCCAGGCTCGGTATCCAACGGTACAGTGCGTCGCCGCCATTGCTGTAGATCTGCTGCTGCACCGGCGTCGTGGCGATCGTGCCGCCTGTCACATTGATCTGCGCCCACTGCAGGCGGGTCGTCGACGTCGAAGATGAACGAACCGTATGCGCCACCCAGAGCGATTCCACGCCTCCGATATTGCGATACTGCGCCTGCATCATTAACCGATCGCCAATGGAATCAAGACGCGACGCGGTATCCGGCTGCGGAATGATGCGGTTGGAAAAGGTCGTGTATGCCGTCTGGCTCACATTCGTCGGGCCGGTGAACGTCGACGCGCCTGGAGTCGCCCAGTTGACGGCGAACTTCCAAACCGAAAATGCCGTGGACAGCCAGGACTGCGACACAAAATAGGCGGGCGTACCGGCCGGCGGCGGCATGCCGCGCATATTCGAAGGCAGCAGCGCAAAGTAACTGGTACTGAGGTCGGCCACCAGCACGGTCACTGCCGCGCCGGCCTCCATTTGCGCCAGGTTGAGCGCCCAGACGCGCACGCCGGCAAACGACAGCGACGAGTTGAACATGTTGGCGGACATGTACAGGCCGTCACGCCAAACGCCTAGCTTGGGGTAGTCGTTCAACCATGGGTGCGAAGCGTCGTCGGCGCGCAGCGCGTAGAGGTACCAGCCGCCGCTGACCGGGTCTGCGCCGCGCGACACGGCGATGCACTCATAGAACGGCGTGGCGGTGCTGCTGGCAAACGCGAAGTCACTGACGATCCAGCGATCGCCCTGCGGGTCGTATACCACAACCGGATCACCCCGGTTCTGGCTATCACAATTGGTACCGGTGAAGGCGCCGCTCCAGAGCGAGTTAAAGGTAAACCCCGCGAGCCGCGTGCCCGATTTGTTGAAAATGCCGACAGCGGTATTGACGGCCTGCACGTAGTGATTCGGGCCAACGTCGCCGTTCGTATCGGGCGGCCAGCCGCCGCCGCACGAACCGCCCGCGCACGAGTCGTTCTTCGCCAGCCCTTCGAAACTGGCCGACGGACTCGGCATGGCGTTCGGCACGGCAGGCGATTCGGCGGGCGCCGGTGCGCCGTCAAGCCGCGTGCCGGTTGGCCGTGCCACATCCGTCGTCAGCAACGGGCGCTCGTCCGGCGTGGCGGCCACGCTCGGCAGGTTCCGCACATCGCCATCGAAGACAGCTGGTGCCGACAGTGTAAACGTTGTGATTGGCGCGCTGCCCTGTCCGTTGACCGGACCCGGAGACCCGGCGAGTGCCCATATAGCCAGCAGGAACAGCGAGAGCACCAGACCAACCGGTGTGCTACAAGAAGTTCGTGTGTTCATTGGACTCTAATTTAACGTACGGTGTGCGTCCGAAATATTGAGGACGCTACGGCTTGCCGGGCGGCGGCGTGCCCGGAGCGCGCCCCGCGCCGCCCAACAACTGCCAGCGCTTGACCTTGCCGATGTAGGTGCGTGGCAGATCGCGCGTGAACTCGATGCTACGCGGTACGAGGTAGTCGTCGAGCCGCCCGCGGCAGAAGTTGATCAACTCATCGGCCAGCGCGCGCTCGCCGTCCTTCAGGATGATGAACGCCTTGGGCTCGTCGCCGACCGGCACCACCACCGCCTCGCGCACCTTCGGGTGCTCGTACAGCACCTCCTCGATGTCGCGCGGGAAGACCGGCCGGCGCGAGAACAGCGGCTCGTGCGGGTACCAGATGTTGGCGCGCCGGTCGATGATCTGGAAGTAGCCGTCCTCGTCCATGCGCGCCACGTCGCCGGTGTGCAGCCAACCGTCGGCGTCGAGCGCTTTGGCCGTATCGGCTGGATCGTTCCAGTAGCCGCGCATGATCTGCGGCCCGCGCACGCACAGTTCGCCGATCTCGCCCGTCTGCATCAGATGCCCGTCGTTCAGGTCGACGATACGCGCCTCGGTGGACGGCACGGGGATGCCGATCGAGCCGACCTTGACGCGCCCGCCCAGCGGGTTGGCATGCGTTACCGGCCCGGCCTCCGTCAGCCCGTAGCCCTCCACCAGCCGCCCCTTGGTCAGCCGCACAAACGCCTCGGCGATCTCAACCGGCAGCGGCGCGGAGCCGCTCAGGCAGGCGCGCACCGAGCTCAGGCGATACTGCCGCACGCGCGGGAAGTTGTTGATCGCCACATACATGTCCGGCACGCCGGGGAAGATCGTGGGGCGCTGATCGCGGATCGTTTCCAGCACTTCACGCGTCTCGAACGTCGGCAGCAGGATCATCGCCGCGCCGAGGCAGGCAGACAGGTTGAGGCAGGCCGTCAACCCGTACATGTGCGTGAACGGCAGCGCCGCCAGCACGCGCTCGCGCCCGTCGCGCGCATCGGAATACCAGTGCCGCGTCTGAATGGCGTTGGCAACGAGGTTGGCGTGCGTCAGCAGGACGCCCTTGGGCAGGTTCGTCGTGCCGGTCGTGTACTGGATCAGCGCCGGGTCGTCCGGCCCCACCGCCACATCGGGCGGCGTCGGCGACTGCTCCTTGAGCAAATCGTTAAGCCAGCGCGTGCCCTCATCGGTTCGCACGTCGGCGCGGTGTCCCTCGCGGCGCTCGCGGGTCAGCGTGAACGCCAGCCGCATGTGCGGCGACAGGTGCTCCTTGAGATTGGTCAGGATGACGTTCCGCAGGCCGGTACGCGCGGCGGCCGCCCCGACGACGTCGTGCGCCTTGCTCAGCGCGACCACGGCAACTGCGCCGGTCGACGCCATCGCGTGCTCGAACTCGTCGACGCCGGCCAACGGGTTGAACGGCACCGCAACCGCGCCGACCATCAGCACGCCGTAGTAGCAAAACACCATCTGCGGCACGTTGGGCAGTGAGAGGATCACCCGGTCGCCCTTCTGCACGCCGCGCGCCATCAGCACCCGCGCAAAGCGGCTGGACAGCGCATACATCTCGGCCCAGGAGAGTGCGTGGCCGTAAAAGATCGTCGCCGGGCGGCTGCCGAAGCGCCGGGCCGCCGAGGCCAGGAAGCGGTGCAGTGGCTGGGACGGCGCGATGATGGTGTGCGGCACCTCCGGCTCGTACGATTTCAGCCACGGCCGCTCGCGCACCAACTGCGCCCGCGCGCTCTCGCGCTGCTGCCGCCACGCGGCTGAGACCGGCCCGAGAAAACGCTGGATGGCGCGGTTGGTCGCGTCGGCGCGCTCCAGGTGAACCAGGTGCGCCGACACCGGCACAATCACCTCTTGCGCGCCCGGCACCAATTGCGCCACCTTGCCGTAGGCCGCCTGCGGGAAGACGAAGTCGCGATGCCCGCGAATCACCAGCGTCGGCGTCTGGATCTCGCGGAAGAGGCGCCCGTCCCACGGCTTCAATGCATTCTCGTAATATGCTTTGAGCGATTGCGCCGTGCCGAAGACGTTGCGCATAAAACGGGAGATCACGAACTGCAATACGGGCGTTGGCACGCGCTGCGCCAGCCGCAGTTGCAGTCCCAGCTCGAACTCGGTGGCCGTGCCGATTAGCACGAGCTTCTCGACGCGCTCCGGGTGCTGTGCGGCGTACGCCGCCGCGACCGCGCCGCCAAAGGAGTGCCCGAACAGGATGAACTTCTCCGGCACCCGGCACTCGGCCAGCATGCCGTTGAGATCGCCGAGTAGCTCCTCGATGGAATAGCGCGAGGCGGGCTTGTCCGACCAGCCGTGACCGCGCAGATCGGGTGCCAGGATGCGGTAGTCGTCGGCGAAGAAGCGGATCTGCGCCTGCCACTGCGCCGCCTGGCCGCCGAAGCCGTGCACGAATACCATCGCGCCCTGAGCCAGCGGCCCGGGATCGATGTCGATGACGCTCAAGCGCACCGGCGGATCCTGGGAGACGACGATGTCGCGGCGATACAGTTCAAGGTCGATGCGCATAGGTGCCTTTGCGGACGTGCGTGACGTGTGGACGATTGACGGTGCGATTGTAGCCGCATACCAGCCAGCCTGTCAACGGCCGCACATCGGTGCGGGCAGGCATAGCGGAAAACTGCCGGAGGCCAAGAAACCAGCCGCAACCCACAACCCGTCATTCCGGCACGTTTTTGGCCGGAATCCCCTCGAAGTGTACGACGCTGGGGGCGCGCTTGCGGTTAAGGTGGATGCCGGCTAACGACATGCCGGCATGACGAACTTGCGAGTTCCGACAGTCTGACGGCACACCTGGGGCGGGCATATGCTTTGACAGGCTCCAGCAGCCGTGTTAGACTCTCTGCGTTATTGATAACGGTTTTCAATTAGCCTATGCCCGCCGAAACGCCCGAATTCAGCCACAGCCTGCACGCGCACCAGCGCAAACTGACGCGCCCGCGCCAGGCCGTGCTCGACGTGATCATCGCTGCCGACCGGCACCTGACGCCGCAAGACGTCTTTCGCCGCGCCAAGACGCGCTATTCGGCGCTCGGCCTGACGACCGTCTACCGCACGCTCGATCTGCTCGTGGAGTTGGGCTACATCCAGCGCATCCACCTCGACGACGGCTGCCACTCCTACGCGGCACGGGCCGGCGGGCACGGTCATCATCTCGTCTGCGCGCAGTGCGGCCGCGCCGAGGGGTTCGCCGACTGCGACCTGGAGCCGTTGATGCGCGCCTTGCAGAGCCGTACCGGTTACGCCATCGAACTGCACATGCTGGAACTGGTCGGCCGCTGCCCGGAATGTCAGGGCAAGGCAGCGGCGGCGCGCCGCCGGGCTAAGACTAAATAGACTGTGGATTGGGGCATCGCCTGACTATGAGTCGCAGAGGTTCGCTTTTCGTCGGGTTGGCCTTATGTGTCGCACTCCTGTCAGCCTGCGGGCCGTCCGCGCCGCCCGCCGGCGGCCGCATCGTCGTCGTGAGCACGACGACTCCCGTCACGGCGCTCGTGCAGGTGGTCGGCAGAGACAAGATCGCGCTGACCGCCCTGCTCAAATCGAATGTTGACCCGCACGAATACGATCCGCAGACCGACGACCTGCGCGCCGTGGCGGGCGCGCGCGTCATCTTTAAGAGTGGCGTCGGGCTCGATGCATGGCTCGACAAACTGATTCAGAACTCCGGGACCAAAGCGCCGGTCGTCGACACCTCAAACGGCGTCATCGTCCGCAAGGGCGATTCGCATACGCCCAGTGGCGACCCGCACATCTGGCACTCGGCCGCCAACGCGATCATCATGCTCCATAACGTGCGCGACGGTCTGGCGCAGGCCGACCCGGCCAATGCCACAGCATACCGCGCCAACGCCGATGCCTACGAGAAGGTTCTGAACGACACCGACGCTTACATCAAGCAGCAGATCGCATCGATCCCGGCCGCCCAGCGCAAGCTGGTTACGAACCACGACACCTTCGGCTACTATGCCGAGCGATACGGCCTGACGGTCGTCGGCTCGATCATCCCGAGTCTTGACACCAACGCGCAGCCGTCGGCGCGGGAGCTCGCCGACCTCGTGCGCCAGATCAAGGCCGAGAACGTCAAGGCGGTCTTCACCGAGACGTCGATCAACCCGGCGCTGGCGCGACAGATCGCGCAGGAAGCGGGCGTGAAGATCGTCGAGGGCGGACTGTACGGCGACACGCTCGGGCCGCCCGGCAGCGGGGCCGAGACAATCGACGGCATGCTGCGCAAGAATACCGACCTGATCGTGACCAATCTAAAATGACACCCCAACCGCCTGCCCTGGCGTTCGACAACGTCTCGGTCGCTTACTCCGAACGCATCGTCCTCGCGCATGTGACGGTCGACATCGCCGCCGGCGAGTTTGTCGGCATCGTCGGACCCAACGGCGCGGGCAAATCGACCCTGCTGAACGCCGTGCTCGGCATCGCGCCGCACGTACGCGGCAACATCTGCGTATACGGCCGCGCCTGCAACGCCGACGCGCGCAGCCATATCGCCTACATGCCGCAGCGCGAGGCGGTCGACTGGACGTTCCCGATCACCGTCGAAGGCGTGGTGCTGATGGGCCGCCAGCGCCGCATCGGGTGGTTCCGGCGGCCGGGTCCGCGCGACCGCGCGGTGGTCGATTGGGCGCTGGAACAGGTCGAGATGCACGAGTGGCGCCGCGCGCCAATCGGCGCGCTGTCCGGCGGCCAGCAGCAGCGAGTGTTCCTGGCGCGCGCGCTCGCCGAGGAAGGCGACGTGCTGATGCTCGACGAGCCGATGACCGGCGTGGACGCGCCGACCCAGGAGACGATCCTGCGCCTGCTGCAGGGCATGCGCCAGCGCGGCCAGACGGTGCTGATGACGACGCACGACCTCGGTGTGGCGCGCATGTTCTGCTCCAAGCTGATGTTCCTGCACCATACATTGATCGCCTACGGCGCGCCGGCCGACGTGTTCAACACCGATGTGCTGCAGCGCACCTACGGCGGCCACGTCATGCGCCTGTCGCCCGATGAAGTCGCCGATGACGCGCTGCTGGTGCTCAAGGACGACACACACCACCATCACGCTGAGGGCGGCGGGCACATCCACTAAACGGAACTCCCAAATCCCAAACTCCAAACCCCAATTCCCCTCGCCTGCGACACGGTGTTTGTGTCGCGGGAGAAGGTCAGGGAGAGGGCAGTTCCGGTTTTGGTAATTGCCACGATCGAATACGAGAGCAATGGACTTATACGTACTCTGGCAGGCGCTAATCGAGCCGCTGCAATTCGCCTTCATCCAGCGCGGCATCGTGGAGGTTGTGCTGATGGGCGCGGTGTGCGGCGCGATGGGCGCGTTTGTCATCGCGCGCGGCTGGGGCTTCATCGGCGACGCCATCGCGCACGCCGTCTTCCCGGGCGTAGTCATCGCCTATCTCGGCCACTTCAGCTTCTTCCTCGGCGCGCTGGCGTTCGGCGCGCTGACCGCCATCGGCGTCGGCGCCATCAGCCGCAGCGACCGGCTGAAGGAAGATACCGCGATCGGCATTCTCTTCGCCGGCATGTTTGCGCTCGGCGTCGTGCTGATCAGTTCAGCGCGCTCGTACACGGCAGACCTGGGCGCGATCCTGTTCGGCAACGTGCTCGGCGTCAGCGACGCCGACCTGCTGGCGGCACTGCTGCTCGCGGCGCTCGCTTCCGCAGTCCTCTTCTTCATGCACAAGGAACTGGTGCTCGTCGCGTTCGACCGCACGATGGCCGCCGCGGTCGGCCTGCCGGTCGTCTGGCTCGACCTGCTGCTGTTGCTGCTGCTGACGCTGACAATCGTCGTCTCGCTGCAGGCGGTCGGCAACATCCTCGTCGTGGCGATGTTGATCACGCCGGCGGCCACGGCGCGCCTGTATGTCGAGCGCTTTCACACGCTGATGCTGCTCGGCGCGCTAATCGGCGCGCTGTGCGGCGCAGGCGGGCTGTACCTCTCCTACCACCTGAGCCTGGCCTCCGGCGGCACGATCGTCCTGCTGACTACCGCCGTCTTCCTGGCCAGCTTCATCTTCTCGCCCAAGTACGGCTGGATCGTCGGCTACCGGCAGCGCCAGCGACTGGCGCGCACCGACAGTGAGCACTTCCGCCACGCAGATTTCCACCCGGAAGAGCGCGGCCCGCAGGCGCATGACTGAGCGCCTGCTCGATGCGTGGATGCCGCGCGCCGACTTGTCGACGCGACAGGCGATCATTCTGGATGCCTCAGCCGCCCGTGTCTACACCGCCGCGCGCGCCCACTCACTGATGGACACACCACTGGCGCGGCTCCTGCTGCGGGTGCGCGCCCTGCCCGCGCTGTTCGATCCGCGCGGCTCACCTGAGACTGCACACTCGCTGATCGTGCTGGCCGAGGATGCGCCGCGCGAGATTCTGTTCGGCCTCGCCGGGCCGTTCTGGCACCCGTCGCGCAACATCGTGCCGCTGGCCAATGCCGAGGCGTGGAGAGCGTTCGCGCGCGACGGCATGGCCAAAGCGGCCGTCTCTATCGCGGTCGCAAGCGCGGCGGACGGGCGCGCGGAGCTATCAACCGAAACGCGCGTGCTCTGTTACGGCGACGCGGCGCGACGGTCGTTCAGGTTATACTGGCTGTGGGCTGGAGTGGGAAGCGGGCTGATCCGCCGTGTGTGGCTGAGGGCGGTGCGTGGGGGTCTGGAAAACAAAAACCTGTGAGGTTTTGAATACGTCACAGGTTGAGAGCGGTTTGCAGAATGATTCGGCGCAGCTACGCAGCGCGTTGCGCAAAGTGTAGGGACAGGTCTCTGACACCCCAAAGGGTGCGACACGTCGCCTGTCCGCGCGGACGGGTCAAAGACCCGTCCCTACATGAATGAGACGAGAGCGCGCGAAGCTCAGGAATTCTGAAAACCGCATTGGTTATCGCAACGAGCAGGCGAAGAACAACGCGATGCCCTCGTCCGCGTAGTACTGATCGTTGTAACCGCAGAAGACAAAGCCGGACTGGAGGTAAAGGTTGATTGCCGGGTGATTCTTCGGCTGCGCTTCCAGCATCAGTACCCGCACCGAACGCTGCTCGGCCCAGATGCGCGCCGCCTTCAACAGCGCGCGCCCCACACCGCGCCGCCGGAAACGCCGCTCCACCACGATCCCGTGAATCCAGCCGGCGTTCTCCGTTTTGTCGTGCGTCAGATCGATCCAGCCGAGCAGATGCCCCTGGTGGCGCGCCACCAGGAAGCAGTCGTGCAGTTCCCAGTGCTCGCGCAGCATGCGTATATCCGGGTAATTGTGCACGGTGACGGTGCGCGGCAGGCGCGTGCGCTGGACGAGCGTCTCGATCCGCTCGTCCTCGATCTGTGTCTGTACCTGCCAGACAAAATCCGTGTCGTACGACGAATCCATTTCCGCGCACGGTGCCAGATCGGCCGCGCGGGCGAGTTGAAGTTCCATGCAGGGCGTCAGGCGGCCCGGTAACGCCCGCCTGGCTCGAGCGCCTGGCTGAACGCGACCGCCAAATCCTCGTCTTTCTTGACAGTGTAGATGGGTACGTTGGCGCTGATCAGGCCGGCCTGCACCTTCTCGCTCGATTGCGTGCCGCCAAACGACCGGGCATCCAGCAGCGCGGCGACCGGCTGCAGGCTGCGGCGCGCCATGTCGCGCATGATGCTGAGCCAGTCGGTGAAGATCGACGGCGTGATGACCACCACGGTCACGTTGCGCCCGAACGTCTGCCCTTCGGTGGCCAGCACCTGCGCCAGCGGGATGCGCCCCACGGCGCGCACCACCGCCAGCTCTTCCAGGATCTTGTTTAACTGGCGCTCGCCGCGGTCGGCCATCACCACCTCGCGGCGCTGGCCGTAGGTAATCAGCCCGACCGACTTGCGGCGCGCCAGGAAGTGTTTCGCAATCGAGGCGGCGACGACGATACTGTACTCCTCGGTCGTCGGCTCGATGCGGAACGCATCGGTGCGCGACACCCAGAGCGGCAGAAATTCGGTCTCTTCTTCGCCGGCGGCCGGCGCGGGCTTGCCCACGTGCGCCGTCTGCTCCATGTCGAGGAAGATCCAGATGTCGGCGCTCGGATCCAACTCGAACTCCTTGACGATCAGCCGATTGTGGCGCGCCGTCGAGCGCCAGTGAATGCGGTTGAATGAGTCGCCGGGATAGTAGTCGCGAACGCCGGAGACGTTCGCGGTGACGTGGTGCGTGCGGCGCTGCAGCGCCTCGCCGCCCGTCAGGCGGCCAATCGGCGGCGAGAACGACGGCAGGTCGACCGTCTGCGGCCAGACGACCAGGTGCTCGACAATGTCGACCGGGCGCTCGTTCTCGAAGATGCCGAACGGGTCCGCGCTGCGCAGGGTGATCGGGCCGAGCGTGAACCGGCCGCGCTGCTGGCAGACCGTGCGCACCAGCCACGAGCGCTCCGCGCCGCCCGGCAGGAAGTCCACTACGCGCCCGGCCAGGTGATTCGGCAGGTCGGAATGGTCGCGCACTTCCAGCCACAGCTTCGGCAGGCGGCCCCGGTTGCGCAAGACGATGCGCTCCTCGTGCACGCGGCCCACCTGCGTGCGATGCGCCCGCTCGATGCGCTCGATATCGACCCAGCGCACGCTGATCCAGACCCAGGCAAACGTCAGGAACAACAGCGCGCCCATCAGGTACGACAACTGGTAGAACAGGTCGCGCCCGGTGGCCAGCGCGGCGCCGAGCAGGAAGCCGAACAGCAGGAAAGGCTTGATGTTGATCTTCATGCGCGCCGGCGTTACGACTTGGGCTTGACCCGCGCGCCGGGCACCGGCACGCTGTCGATGATCTCCTGCACGACCTGCGCCGACACAACATTCTTCAGGCGCGCCGCCGGGCTGATGATCATGCGGTGCGCCAGCGTGGCAATCGCCAGCGCCTTGATGTCGTCGGGGATGACAAAGTCGCGCCCGTTGATCGCCGCGCGCCCCTGCGCCGTGCGGTACAGCGCCAGCGATCCGCGCGGGCTCGCGCCGAGATAGATGTCGGCGTGCTTGCGGGTGGCGATGACGATGTTGACCAGGTATTCTTTGATCTGCTGGTCGAGGTAGACTTCGCGAATCTGCTTCTGCGCGCTCAACAGTTCATCCACGGCGACCGCCTGCCCCAGTGCGTCGATCGGGTGCACCCGCTGCTGGGCGTCGAGCACCGCAATCTCTTCAGCCGCGCCGGGATAGCCCAAGCTCAGGCGAATGAGGAAGCGATCCAACTGCGCTTCGGGCAGCGGGAAGGTGCCCTCATACTCGATCGGGTTCTGCGTCGCCAGCACGAGGAACGGCTCCGGCATGGGGTAGGTGACGCCATCCACCGTCACCTGGCGCTCTTCCATGCTTTCCAGCAAGGCCGATTGCGTCTTCGGCGTGGCGCGGTTAATCTCGTCGGTCAGCACGATCTGTGCCATGATCGGGCCGGGCCGGAACTCGAACTCGCGCGACTGCTGGTTGAACACCGAAATGCCGGTCACGTCGCTCGGCAGCAGGTCGGGCGTGAACTGGATGCGCTTGAAAGAACAGCCGATCGAGCGCGCAAACGCTTTGGCGAGCATCGTCTTGCCGACGCCCGGCACGTCCTCGATCAGCACGTGGCCCTTGCAGAGCAGCGAGACGAGCGCCAGGCTCACCTCGGCACGCTTGCCCACGATCACGCGCTCGACATTGTCGATGATCCGGTTGGCAATCTGCTGAACGTCCTGTATCGGCACAAGGCCCTCCCCCGGTTTGAGATGATAGCAGGTCGATTATACCATTCAAGGAGAAAATCCCAACTCCCAAATGCCAAATCCCAAACGCCACCCGACTCCCGGGCGCCAGCATGTGCGATGCGCGCTGCCTCGGGAGCTGCGCAAACGACTCCGATCTGGCGGTTCGGATTTGGTGTTTGGAGTTTGGGGTTTGGTTCTTGGGATTTGGTGTTTGGGATTTGGGATTTGAAATTGGGCCTTGCCCTCATAGGTAATATAATGACGATTATGTCCAACTCTGCGAGCCGCTACCAGCGGCAGATCATCTTCCCGGGTGTCGGCGCCGACGGGCAGCAGAAACTGCTGGCGTCCAAAGCGGTCGTCGTCGGCTGCGGCGCGCTCGGCAGTTCGATCGCGAACTTGCTGGCGCGCGCGGGCGTGGGCCACCTGGTCATCACCGACCGCGACTTCGTGGAGCTCACGAACCTGCAGCGGCAGGTGCTGTTCGAGGAGGAGGACGTGCGGCGCGCCCTTCCGAAGGCGGTCGCGGCGGCCGAGCGCCTGCGGCGCATCAACTCGGAGATCCGCATCGAGGGCATCGTCGCCGACGTCAACAACGAGAACATCGAATCGCTGATCGCGGGCGCCGACGTGGTGCTGGACGGCACCGACAACTTCGAGACGCGCTACCTGATCAACGACGCCTGCGTCAAGCACGGCATCCGCTGGGTGTACGGCGGCGGCATCGCCGGCCACGGCATGACGCTGACGATCCGCCCGGGCGAGAGCGCCTGCCTGCGCTGCCTGTACCGCAAGCCGCCGCGCCCCGGCTCGCTGCCGACCTGCGACACGGCCGGCGTCGTGTCGCCGATCATCCAGGTCGTCGCCGGCTGGCAGGTTGCCGAGGCGATGAAACTGCTGACCGGCAAGGGCAAGCTGAACGACGGCTTGATGCACTTCGACGTCTGGGAGAATCAGATGGAGCAGTTCAAGGTGCAGCGGCACCCGGACTGCCCGACCTGCGGCCAGCGCCAGTTCGACTACCTCGACGCGCGCGTGGGGACCGTGGCGACATCGCTGTGCGGGCGCAACGCCGTGCAGGTGCGCGTGCAGGGCCACGCGCCGATCGCGCTCAGCGCGCTGGCGCAGAAGCTCGCGCCGACCGTCTCGAACGTCGTCTCGAACGAGTACATGCTGCGGTTCACTGCCGGCGACTACGAGTTAAGCGTCTTCCCCGACGCCCGCGCCATCATCAAGGGCACCGATGACGAGAGCGTGGCGAAGACGCTGTACGCAAGATATATTGGGAGCTAAGATTTCAGATTCGTTCGACCTCCATCTGAAATGTCAGTAACGGCGTACGTGCAGTTGCCAGAGGTGAGATTATGAAGGTCTTCATATTTGGTGCCGGCGCATCGAGAGGAGCTTTTGAGCACGACCATTCAGATTCCGCTTTGGTTGCGCCGCTTGTAGATGAGCTGTTTGAAACGCGATACGACCGGCATGCTACAAGTATCCTTGAGGCAGGTGACCTAGATGAATGCCGACAAGGGCTAATCAAGTACGGCTCTGTGGAGAAGTGGTTGACGGAACGGTGGGAAAGGGTTCAGAGATTTGAACAGCCCTCGAGCCAGCAGAGCGAGCGCGCGTTTTTCGGCAGGATATCACATTATGTTCGCCGTCTCCTGCAGTGGGTTTCCAATGCGTACAACGACACAAATGCATATGCCACCCTGCTTAGAAAACTTGTGGCCCGAGATGAACGGTTTGGCTCAATTTCGTTCAACTACGACACTCTCCTCGACAGGGCGTACTCCCGCCGTCTCGGTCGATCATTTGACTCTTTTGACGCCTATTCCGAGGCGAGTTATGTGAAGCCTCACGGATCAGTGAATTGGCTTATCAGAAGGTCAGCAGCCAAAGAACTACAACATGGTCGCTTATTTGACCATCAGTTGTTCTTCAACTATGCGACATCTAGTATGTTCAACTGCGGAAATCATGGCTTCGATGAAATTCGTGTGATTGACCCAGATCACAGGCTGCTTCAGGAGGAACAGGAAATATACCACTATCTTGACAGAGACTACTTCTACCCAGCCTTATATATGCCTCTTACTGTAAAGCTCTACCCCTTCATAGAGGGATTCTACGAGAGGGTCGTCACCGAATCGCGAAAAATGTTGAATGAAGCGACCGACGTCTATCTTGTGGGATATCGGGCGGCTGATCCGATAATACAAGACATATTCCGTGGAATAATAGCAAGACAAGTAACTCTGCACGTCGTTGGACGCGATGACTCTGCCGAAGTAATGAATACGGTACTCGCATGGTCCCGCGACCATTCTGTTGTAGATTACGACATGGAACTCAAGCGCGGCGAAGTGTCTGGTGACGGCTTCTGGGCATTCGCCCAACAGTATTAGAGCCGTTTGCGAAATTGTCCGACATTGTGCCGCACGCCGCACGTGTAGGGACGGGCCTTTGGCCTGTCCGACGGGCAGGTCAAAGACCTGCCCCTACAGGGCGAACCGCATGCCATGTCCGATTTTTTTCAAAACACTCTGGCAAACAAGAAGCCCTTCGGGTTTCTTAGATCCAAAGGGTGTGTAATTATGCAGGTGCTACCGCTCCCTCCTCGACAGATACCACCCCGTCCGTGACACGCCCTCCGGCGTGATGCCGGCATCGGTCGCTTCCAGCAGGACGAAGCCGTGCGGCGCCAGCGCGCGACGCACATCGTCGGCGTTCATGCCGACCGGCCCGCGTTCCCCGCGCCAGCGTGTATGGCGGTGCGCCACACCCGGCTTCATGCCGTACACATAGTGGACGCTGCCCGGGCGCGTCACCCTGGATAGCGTCGCCGCATATTTCGTGCGCCCCGCCTCATCGAAGATGTGCATCACGCCGACATCCATCACAAAGTCAAAAGGGCCCGGCGCCGGAAAGTGCGCGCTATCCAGCACGTCGGCAACGTAAAACGGAACCGGCTGGCGGGCCTCCTTTGCCTTGCGCTTTGCGCGGTCGATCGCCATGCGCGAAAAGTCGACGCCGGTCGCCTCGAAGCCGTGCCGCTGCAGGTAGAGCACGTTGGTGCCGGTGCCGCAGCCCAGATCGAGCGCGCGCCCCGGCGGCACGCGCCCGCTCTCGATCAATGCCACGATCTCTGGCGGCGTGATGTTCGTGTCCCACGGCGTCTTGCCAATCAGGTAGTACAGCTCGAACCAGTTCATAATCAGGGGTCAGGGGGCAGGGACCAGGGATCAGCGGCGGTCATCGCCGGGCGCAGCATACGCAAACATGGCTACGGCGCCAAGTCCCAGAGCCATAGATTGGAGTCTTTGGCGTTCAGGAACACGACCTTCGTGCCGTCGGGTGAGACAGCCCAGTCGCCGTTGGCAATCTTGAACGGCGTCGTCGTGGGGTCGGTCAGCGCACGCGACGCGTCCGTACGCGCGTCGTACTCGTAGAACACGTGACTGGGCTTGCCCATTTCCAGCGGAACGTACAGCAGGCGATCGCGGTCGCGCCACTGGAACGAGCCGAAGAACGGCAGCTTGCGCCGCACCTTGCCGTCGGTGCTGACCAGCCAGATGCCGTTGTTCTGCGCGTTGCTGTCAAAGTTGATCGTGTAGACGATCCAATTGCTGCCCGGCGATGTCTGCGTGGCGCGCAGGCGCTCCGAACGCGCCAGTTCGGTGCGCGCGCCGGTTGACAGCGAATAGACGAACAGCGCTACATCTTGCGACTTCGGGTCGGGGCGCGCCGTCAGCAGCAGGCGGTCGTCGTCCAGCCAGCCGGAGACGCCGCCGCGCAGCAGCCACAAGATCGGGCGAGCCTCGCTGCCATCGATGTTCGCGCCCATGATCTGCGCCACGCGCGTCTCGTTCGGACCGCTCTGCGGCGTCTCAGTCCAGACGACGCGCGTGCGATCCGACGACAGCTGCACATTGCGGCCGCCGGTCTTGATGCGGAACTTCTGACCGTCCGACAGCCGCTCGATCGTGGCGTACACCGGATCGACGGTCGTCACGTACTTCATATCGGCCGTGTAGAACGCCACGCGCTCGGTCATCAGCTTAGGCGCCGCGGGCGCGCTCACATCCACGCTATAGTAACCGGACGGGGCGTCGTCGTCCGGCTTGTCGATGAAGACCACCTGCTTCGAGTCCGGCGACCACGACGGCTGGGTGCAACAGCCGCCGCTCGTCAGTTGCTTCAGGCGCGGCGCCGGCGTCGGGCTCGGCGTGAGCGTCGGCATCGGCGGCGGCGTGGGCGGCGGGGTCGTCGTCGGCGTGGCGGTCGGCGGCACCGTCGCTTTCGGGACGGTTGTGTCAACAACGGTCGGCGCGGTGGTCGGCGGTACGCCGGCCGCGGCCGGATTACAGGCCGCCAACGCGGCAGCGAGCGCGATGACCGCGATGATCAGCGCCTCGCGGGATGTTCGGTTACTGTTCACAGGCGTTAGCGGGTGCCCGGCGAAGGCGGCCACGGGCGGGCGTATTCATTGAGGAACGGCTGGTTGAAATCGACTTCGGGCTGGTCGAGCAGCGTCTGCCACTGGCGCGGATTGTCGAGGTCTTTCTCAAACCCGCGACTGAATGAACCGGTCAGCGCCAGCGAGTCCCAGTCCGCGTTGATGAACACCATCGGATTGTACCAGTGGATGTAGTTTGCACTGCGGATCTCCAGATGCAGGTGCGGCCGCGAGTAGCAGGTCTCGTCCGGATCGCCGGTCAGCGCGACCGGCTGGCCTTTCCTGACGGGCTGCCCGCGCTGCAACTTCGGCATCTCAAGCAGATGGCCGTACATGGACGAGTAGCCGTTGGCGTGATCGATCATCAGATTGTGCGGCAACGAGCCCCACGGCCCGTCCGCGCCAGCCACGATGCCGTCGCCGATGGCGACGACGACGGTGCCGCACGGCGCGCTCAAGTCGACGCCGAAGTGAACGCCCTGCCCGCGGCTGTACTGCGAGCGCCGCGCAGAGTATGCGCCGGTGGTGTTGCCGTACGCCTGACCGACCAGCCACGTCGAGGGGCCGGGCGGATCGGCAAACGGCAGGCCGAACGGCGGCTCGCCGGCCGCCCATGCGGGCGGCGTGGCCTCGTCGAGGAAGGCGCTGGCCGTGCCGGCCAGCAGCAGCGCGAGTAGCATCGCAAGCAAACGGGTGCGCATGGCCGGCCCTTAGATCTCGCCGATCGCGAAGAGGTTCTGCAGATCGAAGTTCGAGAAGACCTTGAACGCCATCAGCGTCTCGGTGCGCTGGATGCCGTTCACGCTGCGGACCTTCTCGGTGACCAGATCGGCGATCTGCTCGTTGGACTGCACGCGCAGGATCGCGACCAGATCGTACTGCCCCGCCACGGAGAAGACCTCGGTCACGCCCTTGAAGCCAAGCAGCGTCTGCGACACGTCGTTGATGTGCTCGCGCCCGCAGTTAATCAGGACAATCGCCGTAACCATCGGTTGCCTCCGCTCTCGTCAAATACCGCGCATCTCCGCCGCTGCATGCAGCGGCGGCAGCGCCGGCGTTTCGCGGCGGGCCGGCTGCTTGAGGCCGCCGAATACCGCGCGCTCCACCTGCCGGTAGAAGATGTCCACCTCGCCGAAGCCGGCCGCGCGCATCCACGCCAACTGGTCGTCCAGCGTGTCGGGCAGGTCGCCGCGCAGCTCGCAGCGCGCCAGGTGGGTCGCAAAGTCGTAGCCCTCGGTCCCGCGCGGCGTGCCGTCGCGCCGCTGCAAGCGATCCCACAACTGCTGGTGGAACGGGAACAGCGCCGCCGAATCCATCTTCACGCGATCGGCCAGCACAAGCAGTCCGCCGTCGCGCGTCGCGCGCCCGACCCACTGAAACAGTTGCTGCTTCTCAACGCCGCTCAGGTGATGCACGGACTGAACGCCGAACACGGCATCGAACGGGCCGCCGTCAAGCTGCAGCTCGTGGGTCTGCCGCAGGTCGGCGACGCGCAGCGTGAAGCGGCCGTGGTACGGCGACAGGCGCGCCCGCGCGGCGTCCAGCATCGGCGCCGACGAGTCGATGCCGACGACGTACGCGCGCGGAAAGCGCGACAGGAACAGCTCGTCCACCAGCCCGTCGCCGCATCCGAGATCGAGGATGCGGTGCTCGTCGGGTTGCAGCGCGGCCAGCAGTTCCAGCACGATTTCCAACTGTTCGACGCGCGTGCGGTTGCCGCCGCGCAGCCGGTCGCCGAGCCATTCCTGCACCCGGGCCGGGTCATGCCAGTCAAAATGGGGCGGGCTTATCACGGCGCGATTTTATCACAGGAAGATTGGATTTGACAATAGCATACCCTGTTTCATAATCAAGGCTATGCGTATTGCAGGCACAGTCATTCTAGCGCTGATTTTGGCCGTTACCGTCTGGGCCGCCGCCGCGCACGCTGCGCCGGACCCCGACGAATTGCTGCTGGCCGCCGAGGGACATCGCAGCGCGGGAAACTACCCGGCCGCGCTCGACGGCTACCGGCAGGCGTATGACGCCGCGTCGGCCGACGGCACGGGCGCGACGCGCAACGTCGCGCGCACGGCGCTCTACCGCATGGCGCAGACGTACGCGCTCGACGGACGCGCGCCGCAGGCGCTCGACACCTGGACGCGCTTCATGCAGGCCTACCCGGACGACGCGCGCTTCCCGCTCGCCCAGTTGCAACTGGCGAACAGCCTGCGCGACACGAAGAACCTGCCGGGGGCGTACCTGGCCTACCAGGCGTACCGCGCGTCCGCTTCCCCGGACGATTCACTGCTCGGCTATATCACGCTCGGGCTGGCGCAGGGCTATTACGACGGCGGGCAGTACATGCTGGCGGCGGGCGAATATTCCGCCGCGCTCAAGCGCGCCGACTGGCTGCCGTCCGTGCGCGTGCTGGCCACCCAGCGGCTGGGCGACGCGCTCGGGCGGACCGGCAACTTCACCGACGCCATCAGCGCGTACGACATGGCGCTGCTGCTGGCACAGACGCCCGCCACCCGCTCGCAACTCGACGTCGCGGCAGCGCGCGCGTTGAAGGAACTGGGGCGCACCGACGAGGCGATCAGCCGGCTCAAGCGGGTGCTGAGCGATACGCCGTCCGGCGATGCCGCACCACAGGCGGTCGAGCTCCTGCAGACACTGGCGCCCAAAGAACTGAGCTTTTTCCAGGCCGGATTGGCCTACTACTACCGCCGGCAGTATGACGCGGCGGTACAGTGGTTCCACCGTGCCCTCGACGAGCAGGGCGACCCCGAACTCGCTCACTATTACGCCGCGCGCTCCTACGAGTTGAGCAACCAGCAGGACCGCGCGATCCGCGAGTGGAACAACTACATCAGCACGCACCCGGCCGGCAGCAAGCTCGTGGAGGGCATGTTCGAGCGCGCCGACGACTACTGGCGGATCGGTCAGGATGCCACGGCGATCCGGCTCTATCAACAGTTGGCGGCGGACTATCCCGCGAGCACCTACGCCGAGGACGGCCTGTTTGCGGTCGGCCGCATCTACGAGGTCGCCGGCAAGAACGCCGAGGCCGCGAAGGCGTATGAGGCGCTAGTCACGCGCTACCCGTCCGGCGCGCGTGCCGCCGAGGCGTTGACCGCCGCCGGATATATGCGCTACCGCGCGAACGATCTGGCCGGTGCGCGCGCAACGCTGGAGCGGCTGGCCGCTTACCCCGATGGCGCGCAGAAGGCGCGCGGCCTGTTCTGGCTCGGCAAGGTGCTGCAGAAGCTCGGCCAGCCGGCCGAGGCCAGCGCGCGCTGGATGGACGCCTATCGCGCCATGCCGGCCGACTACTACGGCCTGCGGGCGGTCGATCTGGCGCAGAGCGCCACACCGGCGGGCACCGAGCGCCGGAGTTTCGCGCTGCCCGCCGTGTTTCCCGGCGAGCGCCTAGACATGGAGCGGTGGCTGCGCGGCTGGGTCGATTTGTCGCTCGATGCGCCGATCCGCGACCGCAATCGCCTGTCGAGCATGCGCGTCGAGCTGTCCAGCGACCGGCGCATGGTACGCGGGCGGCTGCTGCTGGAAACCGGCTTCCGCAATGAGGGCCGCGCCGAATTGCGCGACCTGGCCGACGCGTATCGCGACGACGCCGTAGCGCAGTACCAGTTGGCGATCGCCTTCCGCGAGCTTGGGCTGAACGACATGTCGATCCGCGCCGGCAACCGGCTGCTCACCTTGTCGAACGCGCCGACCACCGCGCAGGCCCCAGCCTTCCTCCAACGGCTCATCTACCCCGCGCCGTTCGACCCGCTGGTGGTGCAGGAGGCGCAGAAGAACGGCGTGGACCCGCTGCTCATGTACGGGCTGATGTGGCAGGAGAGCCAGTTCGATCCGTACGCCACATCGACCGCCGGCGCGCGCGGCCTCGGACAGGTCATGCCCGGCACCGGCGGCGATATCGCGCGCTGGCTCAAACGCGGCGATTTCAAGATCGACGATCTCTACAAGCCGTACGTCAGCATCGAGTTCGGCGCCAACTACTACGCGCGCACACTCGAGTTCCTCGACGGCGATTTCATGATGGCGCTGGCAGGCTACAACGGCGGCCCCGGCAATGCGGCCAAATGGAAGCAGGCCGACCCTGATCTTGCCGTGGAAGGCATCACCCTGAGCGAGAGCCGCACCTACGTCAAACGCGTCTACCAGGCCTACTGGTTCTACCGCAAACTGTACGGCCAGCCGGCCGGCAACTGACCCGCGCACCCCAGGAGGGTACACCCATGTCTCCCCGCTCTTCACGCAACGCCGCCCCAGCTCGCGGGCCATCGCCATTCGTGCGCGCCATGCAACGCATCGCTGAATCGAGCGACAAGATCAAACGCGTCGACTTGCAGGTGCTGTCCAATCCCGATGCCAGGAGCATCGCCGAGTTTAAGACCGAGTGGCCGAAGCTGCCGCCGGAGCGCAAACGCGTACTGATCCAGGCGATGGAAGATGCCGCCGAGGAAACGGTGCAGTCCGAGTTCAGCGACCTGCTGCTGACCCTGCTCGACGAGCCCGACGACATTGTGCGCGCGGCGGTGGTGCGCGGGCTCTGGGAAGTCGACACGCCATCGTTCGGCAAGCGCCTGCTCACGATGGCGGCCAGGGACACGTCGGCGCCGGTGCGGGCCGCCGCCGCCGCCGGCCTGGGGGAATACCTGATGGAAGCGGAGGAAAACGAGCGCTCCATTCCACAGTCTAAACCGATTACCGACTGCCTGCTGGCGCGCTTTCACGACCCGAACGAGGACCTGGAGGTGCGCCGCCGCGCGCTGGAGTCGGTCGCGTATTCCGGGGACGAACGGGCGCACAGCGCGATCCAGGAAGCGTACGACGAGGGCGACAGCGACATGCGCGAATCATCGCTGTATGCCATGGGTCGCAGTGGCGACACCTCGTGGACGCCCATTGTGATCCGCGAACTGAAGAACCCCGCGGCCTCGCTGCGTTACGAAGCGGCGATCGCCGCCGGCGAATTGTCGGCCTCCGACGCGCTGGCGCAGTTGATCAAGATGGTGCAGGACCCCGATGGGCAGGTGCGCGAGTCGGCAGTCTGGGCGCTTGGGCAGATCGGGGGGCGCGAGGCGCGGCGCGTGCTCGAAGCAGTGCTGGAGAGCGACGACGAGGAGTTGCAGGAGGCCGCCGAAGACGCACTGGCCGAGCTGGAGTTCATTGAGGGCATCGACAACCTGAACATGTTCGACTTCGAGATCGCCACGCTCGACGGTCTTGTCGACGACGACCTGGACGATGACGAGCTTGACGACGATGACGACGCCCCGGACATAGCGCCCAGAACCCCCCGCCCCAACTAGCAGGTCCGGCCGCATCGCCGGCGCGTCAAGCGTTGGCGGTGCGGCCCATCTTAGCTCGACCGGTTCGCGATCCCCCATGAACGCCCTCATCAACGTCATCCTGCCTGTTTTCATCATCGTCGCGCTCGGCTTTGTGCTCGGCAAGTTGCGCGTGATCGACATCAAGCCGCTGTCCACGGTCGCGATCTATCTCATGATACCGTGCCTCGTCATCTCGTCGTTTACGCGCCGCAAGGTGGAGAGTGGCGAGTTGACGCAGCTTATCGTGTTCACCGTGCTGGTCGCCCTGGGGGCCGTCGCGCTGGCCTGGGTCATCGCGCGCATGCTGCACCTCGACCGCCGCTGGGAAAGCGCGCTGATCCTTAGCTCGTCGTTCGGCAACGTCGGCAACTTTGGGCTGCCGCTGGCGCTGTTCGCCTTCGGCGATGTGGGCCTGCAGCAGGCGTCGATCGTCTTCGTCGCATCCGGCATCTTGTCGTTCTCGCTCGGCATCTTCATTGCGTCGCGCGGGACCTACACGCCGGTGCAGGCGTTCCTGCAGATCTTCAAGATGCCGCCGATCTATGCGACCACAACCGCGCTGATCATCAACGCCTTCAATATCACGCTGCCCGACTTCATCAACCGCCCACTCATCATGTTGGGCGATGGCTCGATCCCGCTGCAACTCGTGATGGTCGGCGTCGGGTTAGCCGGCGCCAGCCTGAAGGGCACGACGTCGGTCGTCGGCTGGGCGGTGGCGGCGCGGCTGGTCGGGGGGGTGCTGCTCGGCGCGCTGGTGGCAGCCATGCTGGGGCTCGATGGCGTCGCGCGCCAGGCGGCGATCCTGCAGATGGCGATGCCGGCCGCCGTGAACTCCAGCATCTTCGCGGTGCAGTTTGACCTGCACCCGGAGTTTGTCGCCAGTGTCGTCGTGGTCTCGACGCTATGCAGCCTGGTGACGCTGACGGTGGTGCTGAATCTGCTATAGGATCGCGCCCGGGAGCAAATCGCGACACCGTCCTACGCGCCGCGCAGAGGATGTCGAGTACCGTGCGCTGCACGCCGGGATGGCGTCGCAGCAACAGTGACGGGATGACCGCATGACAGGGTGGCAAGGTGAATCAGAAACGCATGCTCGCGTCACCAAGTCGCCTTGTCACCTTGTCATCTCTTCATCATGTCATCTTGTCATCGGGTTACTTCGGGAGCGGGTTCGTGCGCGCCACGATCTGGCTGCGATTGCCCGCCGGATCATCGAAGTAGCCGAGGCGGTCGGCCGAGCCGGCCGGCATCGGCGGCTCGACGTTCACGCCGGACGCCTTCAACCGCTCAACCGTCGCATCGAAGTCGGCGTGCGAGACGCCAAAGGCAAGGTGGTTCGGCGCCGGGACGGCCGGCAAGCCGTATGCCATGATCTCGATGCGCCCGCCCTGCCCATCGCTCACAAACGCGATGTTGCGGCCCTTGGCATCCACGACTTCGCGAATAACCTTCATGCCGAACACGGTCGTGTAGAACTTCACGGTCGCCGCAAACGTCTCCGGCGTGGTCGAAATCGCCATGTGCTCAATAGTGGCCATTCTCAATGCTCCTCGTTTGGTATGTGCGCCTGGCCCCGTATCGCCACAGCGCGTGGTCGTTGCTTCTTGGGATTTGGGATTTGGAAGTTGGGATTTGCCTCAGCCGCTCTTGTCTGCCTGCGCAGCCCTGAGTATCTCCGCCGCGCTCTGCTCGCCCGCCTCGCCGGTCGCGCCCAACATCTGCGCCAACTCGCTCACGCGCGCGTCGCCATCGAGCGTCACAATGGCGGTCGAGGTGCTGTTGCGCGCCATCACCTTGTCGACCCGGTAGTGCGCGTCGCCGTACGCCGCGATCTGCGGCAGGTGCGTGATGCAGATAACCTGGTGCGCCGGGCGCGACTTGCCGCGCCCCTTGCCGCTTGCGGTCAGGTTCCACAGCTTCTTGCCGACCACGCTGCCGACCCGCCCGCCGATGCCCACATCGATCTCATCAAAGATTAGCGTCGGCACCGCATCGGCGTTGGACAGCACCGTCTTGAGCGCCAGCATCAGCCGCGCCGTCTCGCCGCCGGAGGCGACCTTCGCCAGCGGCTTAGGCGGCTCGCCCGGGTTGGCCGAGACCAGGAACTCGACACGGTCAACGCCCGATGGCCCAAAGGCATAGCGCTTGCCTTCCACCGGCGCGCCGGCCGGGTACTCCTGCCGCTGGAAATCGACGGCAAACTTCGCGCGCGCCATGCGCAGGTCGTCCAGTTCGCGCTCAATACCGGATGCCAGCTTCTCCGCTGCCGCTTTACGTTTGCCCGACAACTCCGCAGCCAGCTTGCCATACTCGCGCAGCAGCTTGTCCTCGCTCTCGCGCAGGTCGGCGATTCGCTCGCTGCTGTGCGTGATGTTGTCAAGCTCTTTGGCCGCGCGCTCGCCGAACGCGATGATCGCCTCGATCGATTCGCCGTACTTGCGCTTCAGGTTGAAGATCAGCGTCAGGCGATCTTCGATCTCGCCGAGGCGCGCCGGGTTGAACTCCACATTTTCGCGGTAGTCGCGCAGGGTCTGCGCGGCGTCGTCGAGCAGGCCGATCGCGTCGTCCACCTGCTTGGCCGTCTCGGTCAGCGATGCGTCGAGCTTGGTCAACTGCACCAGCGCGTGCTTCGCCTCACCGAGCAGGTCGAGCGCGGCCGCGCTTTCGTCGTCGCCGGCACGCAGGGCGCTGTACGCCTCATCGGCATGCTGGGTCAGCCGCTCCGCGTTGGACAGCCGAGCGCGCTCCTGCTTCAGCGCGTCCTCTTCGCCGGGCCGCAGGCGCGCCGTGTTGATCTCCTCGACCTGGAACGAGAGCAGGTCCACGCGCCGCGCCAGTTCGCGCTCGTCGCGCATCAGCGATTCGAGCTCGCGGCGCACCTCGCCGATCTGCTTCGCCCGGGCCGCGACGCGACCGCGCAGTTCCCACAGGTCGGCAAAGCGGTCGAGGTAGTCCACATGCGTGCGCGCGTTCTTGAGCGAGAGGTGCTCCGACTGGCCATGGATGTCCACCAGCCACGCGCCGATCTGCTCCACCACGCGCAGCGGCACCGCGCGCGAGTTGATGCGCGTCACCGCGCGGCCGCCGCGCACGACCTCGCGGCTGACGATCAGCGCGCCGTCCTCGGCGTCGATGCCGTGCTCTTCGAGCAGCGCGGCCAGGTCGGCATCCGGCTTCTCCACCGCGAAGATCGCCTCGACCCGCGCCATATCGGCATCCGAGCGAATCATCTCTTCGCTGGCGCGGCCGCCGAGCACGACCGACAGTGCGTCGATGATGATCGACTTGCCCGCGCCGGTCTCGCCGGTCAGCACGTTAAAGCCGGGCGCGAAGCCCAGGTTCAGGGTAGTGATGATCGCGAAATTGGTGATCGACAGTTCGCTGAGCATGACACTCATCCGCCGCGAGATGCCGCTAGGCCAGATACCCCAGCTCGCGCAGTCGCTCCTGCACGAGGTCTTCTTCCTCCGGCGTGTAGGCCGGGTCGCCGGGTACCACGCTGTTCTTGCCGGCCTCGCTCTGCGTGTCGCCGCGCGCCGCCAGCCAGTCGTCGTCGAACGCGGAGCGCAACACCCGCCCGTCCATGTTGTCCGGCACCGGCACGCCCAGCGCATACAGGATCGTCGGCGCCAGGTCGACGATCGCCGCGCCATCCAGCTGCGCGCCGCGCCGGACGCCCGGCCCGTTTACAATGATGATGCCGTTCATGCGATGGTAGCCGGTCATGCCGAAGATGCGGCCAGTGACGCGGTTGTTGCCGAAGTCGGTCGTGCCAAACGACACGTACTCCAGGCCGCGCGACAGCGCGATCAGATCAGGCGCATCCTCGTAATGGCCGCCGTGATATATGTCGTCGCGGCGCAGGACGGTTTCGATGAACGGCTTGCCGGTCATCGGGTCGATGTACGCCTTCAGCCCCTCGGCAATCTCGCCCATCAGGCGCTCGTACTCCGCGCCGGGCTCGACGATGCCGTGCTGCTGGCGGCCTCTGAGGTTCAGATAGACCTGGCCGAAGTTGCCGAACGAGAAGGCGCGCGTGCGCGTCCAGTCGATATCGTCAAATGAGAAGAACAGCTTCTTCTGCAGGCCGTACTGCTGGCCGAAGCGGAACCCCTGCCGCAGCCAGGCCAGATGCAGGTACGTCAGCGCCTTGAAGACGTTCATCGGCGTCAGACCGAGCCGGAACGTCCACTCCTTGAGCGCGTGCCATGGCCCGCGCTTGCGTACGAGGTAGCCGTGGTCGAGCAGCCAGTTGTTGACATAGAACAGATGCGTAACGCGCCCGAAGCCGTGGTCGCTCATCAGGATCACGGTCGCGTCCGGGCCGACCGCCTTCACCATCGTCGCCAGGTGCGCGTCCAGCGTATCGTAGAACTGCTGCCACTGCGGCAGGTACTGCGCCGCCTCCGCCGCCGAGTAACGCGGGTGCGACGGGTCGAACAGCCGCCAGAGCTCGTGCTGCAGCAGGTCCGTGGACTGGAAAACGAATGTGAACAGGTCCCACTCGCGCGTCGTCATCAGGTGCAGGACCGTCTCGACACGGTTGCGCGTGCTCTGCGCCACTTCGGCCAGGAACTTGCTGATGTCGCCGCTGCGGTGCTTCTCGCTCAGTGCGGCCTCGAAGTGAAAGCCCTGCGCGATCAGTTCGTGCTTCAACTCGCGCGGATACGCGTATTCGCTCGCCGGCCCCGGTGTCATGAAGCACGACAGCATGAAGCCGTTGACCGGATCCGGCGGATACGTCATCGGCACCGAGACGATGCCGACGCGCTTGCCGTGCCGCGACGCCACGCTCCAGAGCGGCTCGGCGTCGCGCAGCTTCGGGTTCGCCACCAACACGTCATACGACCCGTTGCGCGGGAAGACGAAATCGAACAGGCCGTGCTTGCCGGGGTTGACGCCCGTCGCAAACGAGACCCAGGCCGCGGCCGTCAGCGGCGGCATGGTCGATTCGAGGTCGCCGTGCGCGCCGGTGTCGATCAGATTTTTGAGAAAGGGCATGTGCCCTTCGGCCATCCACGGCTTGAGCAGGTCGAACGTCGCCCCGTCCAGCCCGATGACCAGAACTTTTCCAGGCAATACTAGCTCCCGGCCACCACCCGACGGGCCCACAGCCCGCAGCGTGCTTCCCAGCGCTGCGCTACAGCCGCAGGCGCTGGGACAGATTGGCGTAAAAATAGTTCTTCGGCCGCGTGCGCACGAACCGGCTAACCCGGTCGCTGGTCGTCACGCGCACCGTATCGAATGATTGAAGGCTAAGCTCCACCTGCCCGTCCATCGAAACCAGCGCCGGGTAGTCGCTCTCCACCGTGATCTCGACCACCGAGTTATCCGGCACCAGCATCGAGCCGAGCAGCGAGAGGTGCGGCGCAATTGGCGTGATGATCATCGCCCGCACGCGCGGGTCGGCGATCGGTCCGCCGGCCGCGACGGTGTATGCCGTCGAGCCGGTCGGCGTGGCGACGATGATACCGTCGGCCGTATGCCGGATCGACTCCATGTGGTCGATCACCACGCGCAGGCGCACCACCCGCGCCACCGTGCCGCGCCCGATGACCACGTCGTTCAGCGCAAAATGCTCGCCGAGCGTCGTATCGCCGCGCAGCAACTGCGCGTGCAGCACCGCGCGCTCCTCGATCCAGTACTGCCCATGCACCAGGTCGTTCAGGCAGGTGAGCGCCTGATCCGGCTGGTACTCCGCTAGGAAACCGATGCGCCCGAAGTTGACCCCGGCGATCGGAATCCCGTAATCCAACCCCAGACGCGCGGCGCGCAGGATCGAGCCGTCGCCGCCGAGCGTGATCAGCATCTCAGTCTGCGGTAGCAGCGGCTTGATCTGCTCCTCGTCCCAGGCCGAGAGCGACCACGTGCACACGCCCTCCTGCGCGAGGCGCGCGCACAACTCCTGCGCCACCTCTTGCGTGCGCGGGATTTTGGGGTGATGGAGAATGCCGATCGTTTGCATGACGATATTCGCCATTTACACACTTACATGGGATAACTTACGAATTATACACCATGTCCCGATTTGCGCGTGCCGCGCCAACGCACCGGGTATACCGGCAAACTGTCGGCCCCCATCAGGGTGTCATTGCGAGAAGCGTTGTTTGCGACGAAGCAATGCTAAAGCACCGCTTCGCTGTCTAATTGCCGCTCAAGCCGAGATTGCTTCGTCGGCACACAACGCCTCCTACTCAGAAATTTCGCTGCGACCAACGGCAAGGAGCCCAGGTTGTCGCCCCAGCGAAAGCCGGAGCCTAGAGTCAACACCCCTGGATGCCGGCTCCCATGAAAATGGATCGCATCCTGTGGTAGGGCCAGGTCTTTGACCTGGCCGACTGGACGGGTCAAAGACCCGTCCCACCATTGGCAGGACTATTCTCATGCGCGGGGTGTGCGCCACAACATGGCGGCCCCACCATGCTGTTCTCGCAATGACAGGTTGGGCCTGCCTGCCCACTCGAAGCGCGGCAACTCCGACACTCTTCCGGTATACCTACCGCACCACGCGCAGTCTACGCAGAAAGACGCGGTCGCCAGCAAGTTGGCCATCCGCGCCCCAGATGTTCAACCGCTTGAAGTTGTTCTCCAGATCGTACGCCCCGATCTCCAGTTCGTACACATCGGCAGGCGTATCGGGCTTGACCGTGACGACGTAAGCGTCTTCGATCACGTCGCCGGCGCGCCAGGCGCGCATCGGCAACTGCCGGTCCACCTGCCCCCAGATCGCGTCCTGCTTGCCGAGCACATGCACGAAGATCGAGTAGTCCTTCGGCACGCTCCCGGCGCGCCAGTAAAGCGTCAGCGTGAACGACTCGCCCGGACGCACAGCGACCCGGTCGATTCGGTAGCCGGTCAGCGTGAAGAACTGCTCGAAGCGGAACGTCACCGGCGCCGGCGCGCCACTTTCGGCCCGCGCCAGCAGGTCGATGACACCGACCACCGGGTTGTCACCTTGGGCCGAGGCGAGGCGCTTTTGCGTCGCGAAGTCATAGACGCCGACCCGGATGGCCGGGCGGCTCGGCGCCAGCGCCGATTCGTCGACCTTGATGCGATAGGCGTCGCGCACGATGTCGCCCGGTTTGAGTTGAGTCGTCGGACGCAAACCCAGGCCGGGGTACGTATCGCGCTGGCCGACGATCAGGTCGCCGGCGTCGAGCAGGTGCACGAAGACCGAATAGTCCGCGCTCATCGGGTCGATGGCGCGCCAGTAGAGCGCCACGTCGATCGTGTCGCCGGGACGTGCCGCGGCGGGCGGCGGCTCGACGCCAATCAGTTCGAGTGCATCGCCGAAGCGCACCGGCGGCCGCGCAAACGCGGCAGGCACCGCCGACGCCAGCGGCGCGGCCGTGTACGCCGGCGCGATATCCAACAGCGCGGTGCGCAGGGAGAGGACGCCCAACACAATCGTCAGCGCGTAGGCGGACCGCGCGCGGGTATTCAGCCCGCGCAGGTCGGCATCGGGCGCGAACGGCGAGCGTCGGTGCGCAAGGTTCGTCACGTAGATCAGGCACGCATCGAAGCCGAGCGCCAGCACGAGCGCGATCGTCGCGAGCGCCGGGAAGATCAGGCGGCCCTGCGTGGCCGGCGTCACCAGCGTCCAGCGTGTCCACGAGACGACGAGCACGACGGCCCACGCCGACAGCCACCCGAACGCCGTAACCGCACGCGACAACCCGCGCACTGAGCGGCGCAGGGCGAGATGGCGAACGATCAGCAGTATTATTCCGATGCACCCGACTGCGAGTAACAGATCGAACACGCCATACTGCCATGCCGCCGACAAGATGTTGACGCCGCCGAATAGCCCCCAGAACGACAGGCGCATCCCTTCAAGCTCGGCCCGCAGTAACGGTAGCAGTGCGGGAGTGCCCTGTCGTGTACCGACGATGGCGAGCATCCGGTTCAGGCCGGTCGGGTCGCCGTAAAGCATGACGTTGCGCGCGTACCACCAACCGGCGATCACCCCGACCGGCAGCGACAGGAGCAGCCCGGCGATCAGTCCCTCGCGCCACGGGAAATCGCGCTTCGCGGCGCGCGCGTCGAGCACAACGCGCGCCAGCACCAGCAGTCCGGCCACGCCGGCCAGTCCGAGCGCGTTCAGCTTCGTCAGCGCATCCAGACCGAGCACCACGCCGAGCAGCAAGACGCCGCGCCGGGTCAGCCCGTCCTGCCAAAGGCGCACCATTTGCCAGAGCGCGAGCGTCGAGAGCAGGATCACGAGGTTATCGTTGTTGACTGCGCCGGCGAGAAACCCGATCATCGGATTGAACGCGACGAACGCCGCCGCCAGCAGAGCGACCGGCTCACTCGGAGCGATGCGCCGCGCCAGCCGGTAGACCGCCCAGACCGTCACAGTCGCCATCGCCAGCGACAGCCAGCGGATCAGGTGCACGGCCAGCGCGGTGCGGCTGTAGGGAAACGCCTCGGCCGCCGTATGCACCATCATGTTGCGGTTGTCGCTGGAGCCATAGGCCGGCACGCCGATGATGGCGTGCGGGTTCACGGTCAGCCGTTCCGCCGCGTCGCCCGTATCGACCCAGAACGTCAGCAGCGCGGCGAGCATGTAGTACAGCGGCGGCTGGCTGCCCTCCTGCCGCCATGCCTGCACATCGTCGGGGTCTTGCAGTGGCAGCCCGTTGCCGGTCGCGATCTGCCGAACGTACGGGTAGTGGAACTGCTCGTCGCCCGCCTCAAAGATCGGCGTAGCCGTATCGTACACGAGGCCGAGGCAGACGAACGCCGCCAGCAGCCAGTGGATCGGCGCCAGTGTCCGCGAACCCTGAGCCTGTCGAAGCGTGGCCGCCGCGCTCACGTGCCAACCGATTGCGCGCGGGGATTTGTGCTACAATCGTTTTCTATGAAGATCACCATGGCCGATACCCTGTTCTGGGCCGCAGCGCTCATCCTGTACGCGGCCGCCTGGCTGGCGCTCAAGCGGCGGCGCGCCGATCTGGCCGCGGCCGGCTGGCTCGGCCTGATCACGGCGGGCTTCTTCTGGCGCGTGCTGTTTGCGGGGGCATTCATGCCCGAGGGTGGCGGCGACATCTCAGCCATTCTATACCCGGTCTATCACTTCGCGCAAGAAAACTTGCGGCAGGGCGTCATCCCGCTCTGGAACCCGTACCTGTACGGCGGCATCCCGTTCGTCGGGCACATCCAGTCGGGGCCGTTCTACCCGCCGAACCTGCTGATGTTCTTCGTCACGCCGGAGGTGACGTATCGCGCGCTGGAGTACCTGCTCATCGCGCACTACTGGCTGGCGGGCGTGCTGATGTATGCGCTGCTGCGCGATCTGCATTCGCCGGGAGGACAGGTCAAAGACCTGCCCCTACTGGGGCGGCATGATGGGCTGACCCAAGGCCTGCCCCGACTGACGCGGCCGGCGGCGATGCTCGGCGCGGTCGTCTTCATGTTCAACGACTTCAACATCACGCACATCGGCAACCCGAACATGGTCGCGGTCGGCGCGTGGCTACCGCTCGTGCTGCTGCTGTACCGTCGCGCCGTGACGCAACGCCGTTCGTTCTGGGCGATGGCGGCCGGCGCCGTGACCGGCATGGCGTATCTCGCCGGCCACATCCAGCCGTTCCTCTACATCCTACTGGCGGTCGGGCTGTACGCCGTGTACGAAGCAGCCTGCGATCTGCGCGAGCGGCGACTGTCCGGCATCGTCGCAACACTCCGCGCACTGGTCTACCCGGTCGGCCTGCTCGTGCTGTTCATGGCGTTCACGGTCGGCGCAGGTGCGATCTCCCTGCTGCCAAACGTCGAGATGTCGGCGCAGTCGCTGCGCGACACGCTCAACTACGCCGATGCGGCGCGCTTCTCCCTGCCGCCCGCCGAACTGGTCGGACTGTTCGTGCCGGGGCTGTTCGGGCGCGGTCCCAATATCCACTGGGGCGCATGGGAACGCGTCGAGATCGGCTATGTTGGAATCCTGCCGCTGGTGCTGGCCGCGCTCGGCGCCATCTGGCGCAAGGATCGCCTGCCGCGCTTCTTCCTCGCGCTCGGGCTGCTCTCGCTGGCGCTGGCGCTCGGCTTCTTCAGCATCGTGCACGGCTGGCTCTACCTCATCCCCGGCTACTCCCAAATCCGCGTGCCGGCTCGCTTCATCTATCTGATGGACTTCGCCATCGCGGCGCTCGCCGCCTACGGCTTCGATGCGCTGCTGCGCCCCCTGCCGCGCGCCTGGCGGCTGGCGTGGCGCAAACTGCCAATCGTTCTGGCCGTCACATTGGCCGCAACGCTATTCATTCTCATGCCATTGCAGTTCTCGGCGCTGGCCCAGTCACAGTCACAGGACATCAGCATCTTCAACCGCATCGCCAACGGCTTCAACGGCCTCGCCCTCTTCGCCCTATTGATCGGCGGCTCGCTCGCACTCGTGCTGGCGCGCCGCTCACACTGGCTGAGCCGATCGGCATGGGCAGTCGCAGTTATCGCGTTCGTGTTCATTGACCTCGCCTCACTCGGCGCGTACCTGGACACCGGCGAGAAAGATCCAACCGCCAACTTCAGCCACCCCGAGGCGTTCGCGTTCCTGCGCGCCGACACGTCGTTGCACCGCATCGAGACACCGGAAGAGTCGTGGTTCCAGTTTCAGCCGAATCTCGGCCTGATCGCGCATCTCGACGACGCGGCCGGCATCTACAACCCGCTCCTGCTCCAGCGCTACGCCCGCTACTGGGGCATCGCCAGCGCGCGCGACAACGTGTTGTACGACCTGCTGAACACGAAGTACCTGATTGCCAGGAAGGACGCGAAGGTCGCCGCGAAGTTCACGCCGGTGTTCGACGGCGCGCCACTGGTGAACGTCTATCTGAACCCGAAAGCCCTGCCGCGTGCATTCATGGTGTACAATGCGGTCGCCGCGCCCGGCGGCGACGAGGCGTTTGCGGCGATCACGCGGCCCGGGTTCGACCCGACGCAGACAATCGTCATCGAGGGTGCGGCATCGCTGCCCGTGCCGGCGCCGCGGTCGAACCCGCAGGCGCAGATCGCGCTGAAGGCACGCGGCGCCAACTACGAAGAATACACCGTCACGAACGATGTCGACGGCTGGTTCTTCACCGGCGATGTCTATTACAGCGGCTGGCGCGCCACGGTGGACGGCCAGGACGCGCCGCTCCTGCACGCCGACTACCTGTTCCGCGCGGTCTATCTGCCGGCCGGCACACACACCGTGCGCATGGTCTTCGACCCGCTGACGTTCAAGCTCGGCGCGGCGCTGACGGCGTTGGCGGTGGCGGCGCTCGCGGGGGCGTGGTGGCGAATTCGGTAGGGGCGAAGCATTTGCGCGAAAGCACGTTGCATGTTGCGATTCCTCGCCGCGCAAATGCTTCGCCCCTACGACACAATGATTATGCATCATCGTCGTTCCATCCGTCTACGCGGTTACGATTACACGCAGCCAGGCGCGTATTTCATGACGATCGTCACACGTGGGCGCGAGCACCTGTTTGGGGCGATTGTGGACGGCGAGATGCGTCTCAATGAAGCGGGGCAACTGGTCGCAGACTGCTGGTCCAGGATTCCACGCCATTTTCCGTTCGCGGCCGTCGATTCGTTCATCGTCATGCCCAACCACCTGCACGGCATAATCATTATCAACGGTGACGGTAGGGGCGAAGCATCGACGGAACGCTCCTGGACGATCTCGGGTGCTTCCGTCGATGCTTCGCCCCTACAGCCACGGCCGCACGGCACTGCGCCGGGATCGCTGGCGGCGATCGTGCAGAATGTCAAATCGGTTTCCACGCGTCGCATCAATGCCACGCGGCAAGCGGATGGCAGCCCAATCTGGCAACGCAACTATTATGAGCACATCATCCGGAGCAACACTTCGCTAAACCGCATCCGCGAGTACATCGTGGACAATCCGGCCCGGTGGGATACCGACAGCGAGAATCCAGTGGTTAGGTAGAGGCGAAGCATTGGCATCAAAGGCTGGCGCCATAACTTCGTACCCGCGCGCCAATGCTTCGCCCTTACACCGCCCGCCAGGAGGAGCGCTATGGATATTTTCAGGCAACTCCAGGTATTGTCGGAACAGATCGGCTCATTCGCTGGGCCAATTGAGCCCTTAATTGCGCTGATCGCCATCGTCGCTGGAGGCGTTACCTGCTTCGCAGGCGTTCGCTTTGCGAAGGCGGTACTCGCGATGATGGGCTTCATCGCCGGCGCCGCATTGGCAACGGTGATCGGCCTACTGGTCACGCGCGGCAATACCGACGCCTTGCTGATCCCGATTATCGTCGGCGGATTGGTCGGCATGGCGGTGTCCCTCGGCATCTACTTCGCCGGTCTCATCCTCTCCGGCGTGCTCGTCGGCACTTTCGCCGCCGTCTGGCTGGGGGCGCTCGCGAACGCCGGGCCGAACCTGCTGGTGGTCATCGCATTGGCCCTGCTGGGCGGATGGGTATTTGTCGCCGCTGAAAAGACCGCTCTGACATTGGCCACTGCGCTTGGCGGCGCGTGGGCGCTCGTCTCCGGTGTTTCCATGCTGGCTGGCGGTGGCGGTCTGAACGTGATAGCCTACTTGCGCGATTCACCCGCCGCCGGATTCGGCGCCACCATGCTATTTGCCGGGTGGCTGGCGGTCAGCGTCGTGGGCGCAATCGTTCAATTTGGGAAGGTCCCGGGGCTTGCATTGAAGATTCCCGGCGAACAGTTGCGCCGATTGCTCATGGCCGGCGGCGCTGTCGTGACGTGTGGAGCATTGTTCGCCATCGCTTTCAGCGCGTGGGCGCTTCCGCCACCGGCGATTCCCGCACCCACCAAGGCGAGCGTGCTGGCCGGGACGCCGCGGGCCACATCAGCCAGCGGCACGCCCGATGCATCAGCCACAGCGCTGTCCGCGACTGCCACGGCGATGACCACGCCGCCGCCGGATCAGTCCGCGACCGCTACGTCCACTGCGCCCACCGCCACGCGCACGCCCGTTCCCAGCCCAACGCGCGATCCGGCGAGCTACACCTTCCGCGCCGACGGCCTGCCCGTAGTCGACCGCAGTCGCAGGTGCATCGGCGGATACTACATCTACGGCATCGTCCGCGACAGGCTCGGACAGCCGATGAGCGGCGCGCGAATCAAGTACGGCACGGCGACGGTTTTCCCGCCGGTTGCCGTCACCGAGGCGAAAGGCTACGAACTGACGGTCGGCTCAACCGACGGCGAGTGGTACGTGCGCATTGTGGACGACAAGGATGTAGAGATCAGTCCCGTCGTCGTCGTGCGCACGGCGGGACTCGATAATGGAGACTGCTGGGTTCGGCTTGATTGGAAGAAGAACTGAGGCGGGGCATTGGTGCTTTGGTGCGTGGCAATCGCAATGACTTGCCGCACAAATGCTTCGTCCCTACAGCGTAATGATTATGTATCACCGGCGTTCTATTCGTTTGCCCGGTGACGACTACGCGCGGCCCGGCGCCTATTTTGTGACCATCGTAACGCGCAGGCGCGAGCACCTGTTGGGCGCCATTGTGGGCGGCGAAATGCAGCTCAACCAAACGGGGCAATTGATCGTCGATGTGTGGCACGGAATGCCCGCTCATTTCCGGTTCGCAACTGCCGATGCGTTCGTCGTCATGCCCAATCACCTTCATGGTATTATCGTCATCGGCGGCACAAGCAGGGGCGAAGCATTGGCGGAAGCAGCCGGGGTATTCCAAGATGGTTCCGCCAATGCTTCGCCCCTACCCCCGCGCGATGGGAATCCGACCGCGAAAACCAATAGCCCGTGTAAACGCAAACATCCGGCACACTGTCGCGTGCCGGATGCCGATTTGCACCGTATGAGGAACTGCGCCGTCTACGGGGCGATGCCTTTCTCTTTCAGCAGCGCCAGCACACCGTCGCGTGCCACGCTCGACTGCTCGCCGCCGCCCATCGGCTTCACAGCGACCTTGCTCTCGGCCAGTTCCTGCTCGCCGATGATCAGCGCGTACTGCACACCCTCACGCTCGGCCTGCCGCATCTGCGCCTTGAACGAGCGGTCGTCGAACGTCATCACGGCGCGCACGTCGGCGGCGCGCAGTTCCTGCACGAGCCGCACCGCTTCATCCTTGGCCGCTTCACCCATATAGGCGACGAGCACCTGCGCGGTCGGCAGAGGCGGCGGCGTGATCCCCTCCTCCTTCATCGCCAGCCAGACGCGATCGAGTCCGGCCGCGAAACCGACTGACGGCGTCGGCTTGCCGCCCAGCGTCTCGATCAGATAGTCGTAGCGTCCGCCGCCGCAGACCGCCGCCTGCGAGCCGCCGAGCGAGGTCGCCCAGACCTCGAAGACCGTGTGCGTGTAATAGTCCAGCCCGCGCACCAGCCGGTGGTTGATCGTGTAGGGACGGCCGGCGTTTTCCAGGTAGCGTCGCAGGCTCGCGAAGTGCTTGGCGCACGCATCGCACAGGTAGTCCACGGTCTTCGGTGCGCCCGCAATGACCGGCTGACACTTCTCCACTTTGCAGTCGAGCACCCGCAGCGGGTTCACCTCTATGCGTTTGCGGTCGTCTTCGCAGACTTCGTCGATGTGCGCGCGGTAGTATTCCTGCAGCGCCTTGACATAGTTCGGCCGGCAGTTGCGGTCACCGATCGAGTTAACCTGGAACGACAGGCCCTTGAGGCCGAGCGTCTCGTAGAAGTCCCACGCCACCGACATGACCTCGAAATCGGCGGCCGGGTCGTTCGAGCCGACCGCCTCGACGTTGTACTGCCAGAACTGGCGGTAGCGGCCCGCCTGCGGGCGGTCGTAACGGAAGATCGGCCCGAGCGAATACAGCTTCACCGGCTGGGGCCGCGTGTGCATGCCGTGTTCGATATACGCGCGCACAACGCCCGCCGTGAACTCCGGCCGCAGCGCGAGCAGATCCTCGCCGCGGTCCTTGAAGACGTACATCTCTTTGTCGTGGATGTCGGTGCCTTCGCTGATACCCTTGAGAAAGAGCATCGCGTCCTCAAAGATCGGCGTGTCAAGTTGGCCGTAGCCGTATTTGTCCGAAATGTGGTGCATGGTGGCGATGATGCGACGCCAGTAGGCCTGGTCGTCGGGCAATATGTCGTAGGTGCCGCGCGGTGAGTTGTATTGGGGCATAGGAAACACTCCTTAACGGGTACGCAGTGCGGCCTGTATTATATCAGACTGCAATTGCGCCCGCCCTACCGCGTATGGTATGCTATGCGCCGAAACGGGTATCCGAGACGCTTTTGAAAGGACACGCCAATGAGCGACAAGCGCATTATCCTGAACAACGCGACGGTGCTGGACGTGAACGCCGGCACGCTGCTGCCCAACCACCGCGTAGTGGTTAGCGACGGTAAGATCGAGCGAGTCGAACCGACCGCAAACGCGGCCGCCGCCGCGCCCGGAGACGAAACGATCGACTGCCAGGGCATGACGGTCATGCCCGGCTTGTGCGACGCGCACGTACACGTCACATCGTGGACCGCGAATCTCTCCGAGCAGGGGCGCGGCTCGCCGAGCTACACCACCGCGCGCACGGCGCACATCCTGAACGGCATGCTGATGCGCGGCTTCACGACCGTGCGCGACGAAGCGGGCGCGGACTACGGCATCGCGCGCGCCGTCGCCGACGGCTTCATCGACGGGCCGCGCGTGCTGATCTGCGGGCGCGCGCTCTCGCAGACCGGCGGGCACGGCGACAGCCGCGGGCGCGGCGAGATGGTGCTGGATACGATCAGCGACAGCGTCGGCTTCAGCCAGATCGTCGATGGCGTGGACGACGTGCGGCGCGCCTGCCGTCACGAAATCCGCAAGGGCGCCAACCACATTAAACTGATGCTCTCCGGCGGCGTCGCTTCCCCCACCGACCGGCTGACCAATTCGCAGTTCTCGCTCGAGGAGATCCGCGCAGCGGTCGAGGAGGCCGAAATGTCCGGCCTGTACGTCACCGGCCACTCGTACACCGTCGCCGCGGTCAATCGCGCCATCGAGTGCGGCGTGCGCTCGCTGGAACACTGCAACCTGATCGACGAGAGCAGCGTCGAGTTGTTCGTCAAGCACGGCGCGTTCATGGTGCCGACGCTCGTCACCTACGAGTCGCTGGCGCGCGACGGCGTGAAGGCGGGGCTACCGAAGGAGTTGGAGGCGAAGATCTACGAGGTACTGGACAAAGGGCTGCACGCGCTCGATATTGCCTACCATGCCGGCGTCAAGATCGCCTACGGCACCGACCTGCTCGGCGCGATGCACAAAGACCAACTGCAGGAGTTCTCAATCCGCAACGAAGTCCAGCCCGCCATCGAGATCATTCGCGGCGCGACGACCGTCGCCGCCGACCTGTTCAACGAGGTGGGGCAGACCGGCGTGCTGGCGGCTGGCGCGCGCGCCGACCTGCTCGTGGTGGATGGCGACCCGCTGGCCGACCTGCGCAAGCTGCAGGACCCGGAGCGCTACCTGAAAGCAATTATGAAGGACGGCAAGTTATACAAGAACCAACTGGCGTAGGTTAGCCGACAAAGCAAAAGCAGCCGGCGCCACATGACGCCGGCTGCTTTTCACTTCAGGGTTCTGATTATGTTCGGTGAAACCAATCTGGCCGCCCTCTTGCGCCCACGTAGTCGCGCCTTCACGAATCGCCATACGTGTTCGGCGTCGTCGCGCGCGACGCGTACGAGCGACTGCCGTTCATGCCACTCGGCATGTTCTGCGAGGACGAAGGCATCACCGTCATCGCCACGCAGGCGCAGGCCGATACAGCCGGGTTGGCCTACGCGGGCCAGTGGGCGTGCATCACGCTCACCATTCATTCGTCGCTGACCGCCGTCGGCTTCATCGCCGCCATCAGCGCACCGCTCGCCGCTGCCGGTCTGAGCATCAACCCGGTGTCGGCGTACTACCACGACCACCTGTTTGTGCCGTGGGAAGTACGCAAACGGGCCGTGCAAGTGCTCCACGAAATTGCGGCGCAACCATACAGGCGATGATCACTCCTCGTCGGCGGTCCACTCCAAGTGAGGACCGTCTAATCGTATCGACATCGAGTTCAGCACGTTGCGCCCGAGGATGCCCCAGCTCTGATCTATCGAAAGAAATAGCCCGCGGAATGATTTTAGGCCCAAGTGCATCTCAAGGCGCGCAGCATTCACAAGCGCCGAGCCGCCGCCATAGCCGATTAACTCATACTGCCCCTCGGCTTGTTGATCGATACCCAACTGTTTCAATGCATCAATCGGAACGAGTGTTACGTCGGCGCCGGTGTCCATCAGCATAAGTACGTCCGAGACCGTGATGTCGAGATGCGGATGGCGCAGTTCAACACGGGCTACAGGCGCTGCCGGACTGAAGAGCTCGCCGTTATAAGCCGCCATTGGGCCGCTCCTGCACTTCCATTCGAAAGTCGGCAATCTGTTCAGGGTGCGCAAGATGCGGCGACGTCACGCGCGCCATCGGCCGTTCCGGCCCACTTGGAATGACGATATACACGCGCGCATGTTCCGGAAGCAAAACGCCCTGCGGCACTTTGATTTGGCCGTTCTCCACAACGCCTTCAATCGTTACGACATTCATCATGCACCTCCAATCGAGTCAGCCGCGTACTCAGCGTGCGGGCCTATCGCCGCCGTCCGCCTCGAACGCCTCCATGTAGGCGCGCAGGAGTGCATTGATTTGTGTCTGGTAGCCACGTCCGCGCGCACGGAACCAGGCAACGACGTCGCCATCGACGCGCACAGTCAATTGCACCTTGCGCGGTCGAGGCGTGAGTCCCCGGTGCACGATGGCGCGGGCGAACATGTCAGGTGTCACTTCCGGCACATCCGACAGATCGATGTCGCCGTCCTTCATGGCGCGAACGCGCTTCCAGTCAGTGGCCGATTTCTTTGAAGAACGCTTTGACTTCATTCCGTGTAGCCTTTCGCATGGAGATGATGCGAATGTATTCTGTTTCCTCCGTGTGTGCGACAACAATCACGATCCCGTTGACCATACCGAATGTAATGAATCGCAGCTCGCCGTAGTCTTTGCGTGCGTCGGGCATTGTCAGCGTAACACCGTCGAATACACGCGGCGCATCGGCGAAGTCGAACCCATGCTTCCGAATGTTGGATTGTCGTTTCCGTTCGTCCCATTCGAAATGCATATACAAATTGTAGTTACATTGCTGAGTTTGTCAAACGTGCCTTTAGCGTCAGCGTCGCGACCAAGGCGCCGCGCCCTTACGCCTCGTACACCCACCGCCCGCCGACCATCGTGCGTTCGATCGGCACGTTGATCAACTGGAATGGATCGATCACGGTCGGGTCCTGGCCCAGCACGACGAGGTCGGCCAGTTTGCCCGCCTCGATGCTGCCCTTCAGATGTTCCTCATACGATGCATACGCGCCGTGCAGGGTCGCGACGCGGATAGCCTCTTCGACCGTGATGCGCTGGCTCGGCCCCCACAGCGTGCCGCGAAAGTCGGTGCGCGTCACCTGCGACTGGAACGCCATCATCGGCTCGAACGGCCCCGGCGGGTAGTCCGACGTCTGCGTAACCATCACGCCGGCATCGAGGAACGACTTGACGGCGAACATCTGCTCCAGCCGTTCCGCGCCGTATTCGTGCATCTTGTCGCCGTGGTAGTAGACGTACGTCGAGAACGGGTTGGGCAGCGCGCCGAGCGCCTTGATGCGGCGAATCAGATCCGGGTTGACGATCGTGCAGTGCTCCAGCCGGTAGCGCGGGTCGCGGCGCGGCATCTCGCGCTGCAGACGCTCGTACACCCGCACCGTCATGTCAATCGCCACGTCGCCGTTGACGTGCACGGCGACCTGCCAGTCGTTCTCGTGCGCTTTGCGCGCCTGCGCGTACAACTCGTCCTCCGTGATGACGAGGATGCCGAAGTCGTCGGGACGGCCGACGTACGACCGCGAGATGGCGGCGGTGCGCTCGGAGAGCGAGCCGTCGCAGAACGTCTTCATCGGGCCGACGCGCACCCATTCGTTGCCGTAACCGGTACGCAGCCCGGCGGCGATCATCGCGTCGAGAAACGGGAAGCGGATGAAGCAGTTGATGCGCGTCAGCAGTTCGCCCGCCTCGTGCGCGTCCCAGTAACCGCGCAGGTCGTCCGGCGTGCCGCCCGCGTCCCCGATCGACGTGATGCCGGCGCGCGCCAGCATTTCGGAGATTTTCTTCGCGCCTGCGCGGTAGTCGGCGCGCGTCAGTGTGTCCGGTATCTTCGCGCGGAACGTGTCGCGTGCTAGTTCCGCCAACTTGCCGTTCAGCCGCCCGGCGTGGTCGCGATACATGTGCCCACCGAACGGGTCCGGCGTGTCTTCGGTGACGCCAGCCGTCTGGTATGCCAGTGAGTTGACATACGAGGTGTGGCCGCCGCGGTGCGTGATCATCACCGGATGGTTCGGCGCGGCGAGGTCGAGGTCTTCGCGCGTGAGCGGCCGCCCCTCGGCCGTCTTGGTGTCGTCGTACTTGAAGCCGAGCACCCACTCGCCGGGCGGCGTCTGCGCGGCGCGCTCGCGCACGGCGTCCATGATCTCCTCGATGGAACGCAAGTCGGCGTCGATCTCGCGCAGGTGGCGGCGGCCCGCCGCGCCCGGGTGTGCGTGCGCGTCAATCAGTCCCGGCACGATCGTGTGGCCGCCGATGTCGACGAGCCGGGTGCCTGCGCTTGCCAGCGGTTTGATCGCATCATCGCTGCCGACGGCGAGGAAGCGATCGCCCATGATCGCGATGGCCTGCGCGCGCGGCTGCGCCGCGTCGCTCGTGATGACGTTTGCGTTGTGCAAAACCAGATCGACTCGCATGAGCATGCCTCCGTGGGGGTTTGTGCGCTATTATAGCACCGCGACCGCCGACCGGATCCGCGCTTGCCATCGGCTCCGGAACAGCGTAAAGTGAACTTGAACGGGGACACCGAATCGCAGCGGAGGCAACGATGGCAGAGAACGGTTTTAACATTGATGCGTACGCGCCGGCCGAGATGGCCCAGCGGGTCGAGACCGTCGGCGTCAAGAAGGCCGAGATGAACGCGTGGACGATGCTGGCGCTCGCCGTGCTGGCCGGCGCGTTCATCGCGCTCGGCGCGAACTTCGCGACGCTCGTCTGGGCCGACAACGGCCTGCCGTACAGCCTGTCGCGGCTGGTCGGCGGGCTCGTATTCACGCTCGGCCTGATCCTGGTGATCGTCGGCGGCGCGGAACTGTTCACCGGCAATAACCTGATCGTGATGGCGTGGGCGGCCAACAAGGTCTCGACCGCGCAACTGCTGCGCAACTGGCTGATCGTCTACATCGGCAACTTCATCGGCGCGGTGGCCACGGCATACGGCGTCTACCTGTCGCGCCAGTGGGCGTTCGACGCGTACAAGGTCGGCGCAGCCGCGCTGAACATCGCCAACGCCAAGTCCTCACTCGACTTCGTCCCGGCGCTGGTGCTCGGCGTGTTTTGCAATGTGCTGGTCTGCCTGGCGGTCTGGCTCTGCTTCAGCGCTCGCACGACGACCGATAAGATTCTGGCGATCATCCCGCCGATCAGCGCCTTCGTGGCCGGCGGCTTCGAGCACTCGGTCGCCAACATGTACTTCATTCCGCTCGGCCTGTTCCTGCGCGACGAGCCGCGCGTGCTGGAGGTGGCCGGGCGCACGGTCGACCAACTGGCGAACCTGACCTGGGCCGGCTTCGTGTTCAACAACCTCGTGCCGGTCACGCTCGGCAACATCATCGGCGGCGCGGTCATGGTTGGCGCGATCTACTGGTTCATCTACCTGCGCCACGCGCCGGAGCACCGTTTTTCGCGGCGCGGCGGCGGGAAACAATGAATCCCAGGGCGGCTCACAGGGCTTTCCCAAAATCAGTACTTCCCCCACCCTAACCCTCCCCCGCGACGCAAATACGGCGTCGCAGGAGAGGGGATTGGCCCCTTCCCCTGTTCGCTGCCGTTGCGAACGGGGGAAGGTTGGGATGGGGGTAGCCTCGACCAGGACTTTGGAAAGGCCCTGGGACAACTCAAGGCGCTGCAATGAATTCGGCGCAACCGAACGTATAATACAGAGACTTACGCGGGGCGGCTCGTTGGCCGCCCCGTCGCACACTGGCAGGCCATCACACACGACGAGGGGGAGAACGCATCATGGGCAACGGATTGACGGTTCTGGGCTGCTTCGCGCACCCGGATGATGAGGGATTGGTTACGGGCTCGTTCGGGCGCTACATCGACGAAGGCGCGCGCTGCGCGCTGATCTGCGCCACACGCGGCGAGGTCGGTGAGATCGCGGCCGGCGTCAACGCCACGCGCGAAACGCTCGGGCAGGTGCGCGAGCAGGAGTTGCGCACCGCCATGGCGCACATCAACCTGAGCGAGATCATCTTCTTCGACTACCGCGACTCGGGCATGGACGGCACGCCGGAGAACAAAGACCCGCGCGCGTTCATCAATGCCCCGGACGACGAGGTCACCGGCGCGCTCGTGCGCCACATTCGCTCCATCAAACCGCAGGTGCTGGTGACGTTCGATCCCAAGGGCGGCTACGGCCACCCCGATCATATCAAGATCCACCACGCGACGATGGAGGCCTTTGACCTGGCTGGCGATCCGAACGCCTTCCCGGAGCAGATCAAGGCAGGGTTGCAACCGCACACGCCGCTCAAGCTGTACTGGACCGGGTTCTCCCGCGAGTTTTTTGAGGAAGTCGGGCGCTATCTGAAGGAGCAGGGCGTCGACCTGTCGCAGTTCGGGCCATTCAACCCGCAGACGCGCGTCAGCATGATGGAGCACGACGTGACGACCCAGGTGCACGTGGCCGCCTATGTCGAACTAAAGGAGCGCGCGTGGGCCTCGCATGCCACTCAGCAGAATCCGAACAGCGTGCTCGGCAAGCTGCCGCGCGACATGTGGCGCAAGTTCCGCATGACCGAGCACTTCATTCTGGCGAAGACGCGCGTGCCGCATCCCGGCGGCATCATCGAGGACGACCTGTTTGCGGGGGTGCGAGGCTGAGTCGTATTTGACACTCCCCGCATGTGATGTTACTATCGCTTTTAGCAATCGAATAGGATTGATCATCCAGAGCGGCGGAGGGACCGGCCCAATGATGCCGCGGCAACCAACTAGTAACTAGCGACTAGTCGCTAGCGGCTAGCCTGGTGCCAAGTCCGTCAGACAGCAGTTCCGTCTGGGAGATGACTTGTAGTGAACAGACTCTCCTTTTGACGGAGAGTTTTTGCTTTTTAACAGGCCCGCCGATGCGCACCGTCTTCTGGGACGATAACCAAGTGAAGATGATCGACCAGCGCAAGCTCCCGCACGAGCTGGTCGTCAACAGCTACGACACCTATCAGGGTGTCGCCGAGGCGATCCGTACCATGGTCGTGCGCGGCGCGCCGGCGATCGGCGCCACCGCCGCCTTCGGGCTGGCGCTGGCCGCCGTGAACAGCAGCGCCACCACCCGCGACGCGCTATTGTCCGACCTCGACGCCGCCGAAAAGATTCTCGCCGCCTCCCGCCCTACCGCCGTCAACCTGTTCTGGGCGCTGGAGCGCATGCTGCGCGTGGCGCGCGACCCGCAGCACACCTCGCCCGCCGCCGTGCGCGATGCGCTGATCGCCGCCGCGCAGGACCTGGCCGACGAGGACGTGGAGATCAACCGGCGCATGGCCGAAGCCGGCGCCGCACTCGTCAAGGATGGTGACACCATCCTGCACCACTGCAACACCGGCGCGCTGGCTGCCGTGGACTGGGGCACCGCGCTCGGCGTCATATTCATGGCGCACGACCAGGGCAAGCACATCCATGTGCTGGTCGACGAGACGCGCCCGCGCCTGCAAGGGGCGGCCCTGACCGCCTGGGAACTGATGCAGCGCGGCATCGACATGACGCTAATCGCCGACAACGCCTCCGGCTACTTCCTGCACTCCGGCCAGGTCAACCTCTGCTTCGTCGGCGCCGACCGCATCGCCTCCAATGGCGACACGGCCAACAAGATCGGCACGTACAAGATCGCGGTCGTCGCGAAGGAGAACGGCGTGCCGTTCTACACCGTCGCACCGACCTCGACGGTCGATCTCAACCTGCGCTCCGGCGACGACATCCCGATCGAAATGCGCGATGCGCGCGAAGTGACGCACATCGGCGGCCATTCCATCGCGCCGCTGGGCGTCAAAGTCGCCAACCCGGCGTTCGACGTCACACCGCACCGCTACCTGAGCGGCATCGTCACCGAAGAAGGCATCGTGCGCCCGCCGTTCACCGACGGCCTGCGCGCGGCCGTGGCGCGGGCGCACAGCCGGCGCGCGGCCCGGTAACTCAAATATGGAGAACGTGTTGTGAGCATTCTGGTCGTCGGTTCCATCGCGCTGGATTCAGTGCAGACCCCGTTTGGCACGGTCGAGGACGCCCTGGGCGGCTCGGCCACCTATTTCTCCGCCGCCGCCAGCCTCTACGAGCGCGTGTCGCTCGTCGGCGTCGTCGGCACGGACTTCCCGCCCGCGCACGTCGACTTCCTGCGCAGCCGCAATGTCGATGTGACCGGCCTGCAGCGCGTGGAGGGCAAGACGTTTCGCTGGAAGGGCCGCTACGACTACGACCTGAACACGGCGCAGACGCTCGACACGCAGTTAAACGTCTTCGCGACGTTCCACCCCCAGCTGCCCGACTCGTACCGCGACTCCGATTTTGTCTTCCTGGCGAACATCGATCCCGACCTGCAGGTCGAGGTCGCGAAGCAGATCCGCAAGCCGAAGCTGATCGTGCTTGACACGATGAACTACTGGATCGACTACAAGAAGGACGCGCTGACCGAGGCGATGTCGCTCTCCGACGTGATCCTGCTCAACGAAGCCGAGGCGCGGCAGTACGCCAACACGTTCTCGCTGATTCGCGCGGCGCGCAAGGTGCTGGCGCTCGGGCCGCGCGCGGTCATCGTCAAGAAGGGCGAGTACGGCGCGGCGCTGTTCACGTCGAGCGGCAACCTGCTCTCGCAGTACTTCTTCGCGCCCGCCTACCCGCTGGAGAAGATCTCCGACCCGACCGGCGCCGGCGACACATTCGCGGGCGGCTTCGTCGGCTACCTTGCCAAGCATGACGCGACCGGCGATGACGCGCTGAAGCGTGCCATCATCCACGGCAGCGTCATCGCGTCGTTCACGGTCGAAGGCTTCAGCATCGAGCGGCTGCGCACGCTGACGTGGGAGGAGATCGCCGAACGGTATGAGCACATGCAGCACTTCACGCACTTTGAGACGCTGAACGGCACGGGCGCCACGGCATGAGCGTTGTTCACCGGCTGACGACGCGCGGCGAGATTCGCCCGTGGCTCGAGCGCGAGCGCCCCTGGGCGATCTACGCGCTGGGCGATCTCGAAGACGGCATGTTTGAGCTGTGCGAGTGGTACGCCGCGCGCGACGCGCTCGTGCTGATCTTCAAGGGACTTGGCTTCGTGCCGCTCGTCACCATCGGCGGCGCGGACGGCATCGCCGACGTGCTCGCGGAAGCGATCCGCCTGCCCGGCGTGTACCTGAACCAGCGCGACGAGCACCTGGCGGCGGTGCAGGCGTTCTATGACTGCGCCGAGCCGCACCGCATGCTGCGCATGGCGCTGGACGATTTCCGGCCCGCGCCGCCGCCCGCCGACGGCTCGCGGATCGTGCGGCTCGGCATGGGCCGGCTGGCTGAGTTGAACGCGCTGTACGCCGCGAGCAACGCCGGCGACGCGTTCGCCCCGTACCAACTGGCGACCGGTTACTTTCACGCCGTCGAGCTTGACGGGCAGATGGTCTCGGTCGCGGGCGTCCACCTGGCGTCGCGGGCGTACGCGGCCGGTCCGGTCGGCAACGTGGCCACGCTGCCGGTGTATCGCGGGCGCGGCTACGCGGCTGCCGCGACGACCGCCGTCGTGCGCGCGCTGCAGAACGACGGCATTACGACCATTGGCCTGAACGTCGAGACGACGAACACCACCGCCATCCGGGTATACGAGCGGCTGGGCTTCGTCCGCTATTGTGAATTCACGGAAGGCGCCGGCGTCCGGCGCGGTCCATCAGCGCCGCAGGCGTCCGCCTGACGGCACCACCTCAGAAGGAGATGCATAGTGCCTAAGAAGGATTTTGACGTTAAAGACCTGTCGCTGGCCGAAAAGGGCCGCAACCGGATTGAGTGGAGCGCCCGCGAGATGCCGGTGCTGAAGCTCATCGGCGAGCGCTTCGCCAAAGAAAAACCGCTCAAGGGCCTGAAGGTTTCAACCTGCGCGCATGTGACCGCCGAGACCGCCAACCTGATCAAGGTGCTGGCACTGGGCGGCGCCGACGGCGTGCTGTGCGCCAGCAACCCGCTGAGCACGCAGGACGACGTGGCCGCCTCGCTCGTGACGCACGACGAGGTCGCCGTCTTCGCCATCAAGGGCGAGGACACCAAGACCTACTTCCAGCACATCAACGCCGTGCTCGATCATGGCCCATCGCTGCTGATCGACGACGGCGCCGACCTGGTGTCGGAAGTCAACAAGAGCCGCCAGCGCCAGATCGCCGACATCTTCGGCAGCACCGAGGAGACGACCACCGGCGTCGTCCGCCTCAAAGCGATGGCCGCGCAGGGCAAGCTCGGCTGGCCGGTCATCGCAGTCAACGACTCGATGACCAAGCACTTCTTCGATAACCGCTACGGCACGGGCCAGAGCACGCTCGACGGCATCATCCGCGCCACCAATGTCCTGCTCGCGGGCAAGGTGTTCGTGGTGGCCGGCTACGGCTACTGCTCGCGCGGCATCGCAACACGCGCCGCCGGTCACGGTGCCAACGTGATCGTCACCGAGGTCGACCCGGTGCGCGCCATCGAGGCGGTCATGGACGGCTACCGCGTCATGCCGATCGCCGAGGCGTCGAAGATCGCCGACTTCATCGTGACCGCGACGGGCGACATCAACGTCGTGGACGCGCCCGCTTTCGCGAACATGAAGGACGGCGCGATTCTGGCCAACAGCGGCCACTTCGACGCGGAGATCAACCTGAAAGCGCTCCAGTCTCTGACGAAGAGCATCAGCACCCCGCGCGACATGGTGCAGCAGTACCACCTGACCGATGGGCGCACGATCGTCGTGCTCGGCGAGGGCCGCCTGGTCAACCTGGCTGCTGCCGAGGGCCACCCGTCGGCCGTGATGGATATGTCGTTCGCCAACCAGGCATTGGCCGCCGAGTACCTGATGAAGAACCGCGGCAAGCTCGGCAACCAGGTCTTCACCCTGCCGGAAGCGCTCGACCGCGAGATCGCCCGCCTGAAGCTGCACTCGATGGGCGTGCAGATCGACACGCTGACCGACGAGCAGCAGCACTACCTGACATCGTGGGAGTCGGGCACGGCGTAAGCTGCCGACGGAACCATGCACGCCAACCCCAGGGACCGCCAACTCGCCGCGCAGACGGCGCTCGCCGAGCTCAACCGCCAGCCGATCTTCCTTGACACCGAGACGACCGGGCTCAAGGACGCGGACGAGATCATCGAAATCGGCGTCATCGACTATCACGGCGTGACGCTGTACGAGTCGCTGGTGCGCACTGCGCGCACGATCTCGCCGGGCGCGCTGCGGGCGCACAACATCAGCACGGCGGTGCTGCGCGGCGCGCCGACCTGGGCCGAGGTCTGGCCGCAGGTCAAACCGCTGCTGGAAGGCAAGCGTGTCGGCATTTACAACGCCAGGTTTGATCTGGGCATGATCCAGAACTCGCACCGCGCCCACAAGCTGGCGTGGGCCGCGCAGGACTGCGACGCGTTCTGCATCATGGAACTGTACGCGCAGTTTTACGGCGAGCAGCAGGGCGGCTACCGCTCGTATCGCTGGCAGTCGCTGGATGCTGCGGGGCGTCAGTGCGGTATCAAGCTGCCCAACGCCCATCGCGCCGTTGCCGACGCGCAACTGGCGCGCGCCGTCTTGCTGCACATGGCGGCCGCGGCGAAACCAACTCAACCATCCTTGTTGTAAAAGAGTGCGCGGCGCGCCGTGTGCGGCCGCGCGATTAACCGAAGGAGAATTAGTTATGTCCAATACATTCATGACGGCAAATAAGATGCTGTTGACATCCGAGTCGGTCACCGAGGGGCATCCCGACAAGCTCTGCGACCAGATTTCGGACGCGGTGCTTGACGCGGTGTATAAGCAGGACCCGATGGGCCGCGTGGCCTGCGAGGTCGCTGCGAAGTCGGGACTCGTCGTCGTCATTGGCGAAATCACCACACACGCGACGATCGACGCGCAGGACATCGCGCGCAACGTCATCCAGGAGATCGGTTACAACGACTCGCGCGTCTGCCTCGATTACAAGACCGCCGGCGTCATCGTCGGTCTGCAGAAGCAGTCGCCGGACATCGACATGGGCGTCAGCCACGCGCTCGAGCAGAAAGACGGCGGCCGCGACCCGATCGACGAGATCGGCGCGGGCGACCAGGGTATGATGATCGGCTTCGCCTGCAACGAGACGACCGAGTACATGCCGCTGACGATCTCGCTGGCGCACAAGCTGACCAAGCGCCTCGCGAAGGTGCGCAAGGACGGCACCCTGCCCTACCTCGGCCCCGACGGCAAGGCGCAGGTCACCGTCGAGTACAGCAAGGGCCGCCCGGTGCGCGTCGATACGATCGTCGTCTCCACTCAGCACGACGACGCGGCGACACAGAAGCGCATCCAGGCCGACATCATGGAGCACGTCATCAGGCCGGTCGTGCCCGCCGAGTATCTGGACAACACGCGCTACTACATCAACCCGACCGGCCGCTTCGTGATCGGCGGCCCGATGGGCGACGCCGGCCTGACCGGCCGCAAGATCATCGTCGACACCTACGGCGGCATCGCCCGGCACGGCGGCGGCGCGTTCAGCGGCAAGGATCCGACGAAGGTCGACCGCTCCGGCGCCTACATGGCGCGCTACGCCGCCAAGAATGTGGTGGCCGCCGGCCTGTGCGACCGCTTCGAGATTCAGGTCTCGTACGCCATCGGCGTCGCGCACCCAGTCTCGATCATGTGCGAGACGTTCGGCACCGCGCATGTCGCCGACGCGCGCATCGAGGAACTGGTGCGCTCGATCTTCGATATGCGCCCGGCCGCGATCATCCGCGACCTCGACCTGCGCCGCCCGATTTTCAAGGCGACGGCCAGCTACGGCCACTTTGGCCGCGATGACATCGACGCGCCCTGGGAGCGGATCGACAAGGCCGAGATCCTGCGCGACGAAGCCGGCCTTTCGTAACCGCAATTCTCTGGATCAATGAAACGCCCGGAACGTGTTATGCGTGCCGGGCTTTTTCGTGCTTAGTCGCTGGCTGCTACGCCTGCGGGAAGTGCAGGATGCGGCTCAACGGCTTCTCCGTTTCGCCGTCCGCCACCGCCTCGACTGAGTTATGATGGGCGCATGTCCGATCTGAGGCAGAACAACTTCGCCGCCACACAGGCGCCACCATCGTCACTCCCGCGACAGCGGGAGTCCAGCACAAAACCGCTGGATGCGGGCGCACGGCCATGCGCCCCTACGCGGGCATGACGATTTGTCGCCCAATAACCGCCTCAGGCGTGAAATGCCCTCGTTATGATCAGCACAGCTTGATTTGGAATATGGTTCCCGCTTTGAGTATAATCCGCGCAACCTGCATCGAAGGAGGCCAAACCCATGCGGAATACTACAGCCATCCTCGTTTCGGTCAGCATGCTGATTGGCCTGCTGCTCGGCACGTCCATGCTTGCCGCGCCCTCGCAAGCCACCGCACCGTTGCCCGTGGTTCCAGCCTCGAACACTCCGCTCACATTCGGCAAAGTTGCTGTCGGCGACGACCATGTCTGCGCCATCGTCAGCGGCGGCGAGGTCTACTGCTGGGGACGCAACCACTACGGACAACTGGGCGACGGCACTACGCTTAACCGGTCCCGTCCCGTGAAGGTGCAGGGGCTTAACGGGCTGGCCGCGATGGATATCACGGCCGGCAAAGATCACACCTGCGTGCGGATCTTCACGGGCGGGATGCGCTGCTGGGGCTACGCCGCCAACGGCCAACTCGGCTTTGGCATCTGGTCCAGCCAGTTCTACTCGACGCCGGTCTCAGTTGTCGGTCTGTCCGCCGGCATCGGCGCGATCGAGGCGGGCAGTTCCGGCACGTGCGCCGAAGTCAGCGGCGCGGCCAAATGCTGGGGCGACAACGTCAGCGGACAGATGGGGAACGGTCTGCAGCCGACCGACTCGATCATACCGACCCAGGTCATGACCCTGACCAACGGCGTTACATCGATCTCTATCGGCGCCCAATCAGCCTGCGCCGTCATTCCGGACGTCCTCGCCGATGCCATCAGGTGTTGGGGGGCCAACGGCATGGGCCAACTGGGCACCGGCATTACCAGCAGCGCATCGATCAGTGTGCCCGTCGCTGTCAATGGCCTGCAGCCGAGTCATATTGCATCGGTCGGCGTCGGTTACTCTCACGCCTGCGCCCTCTATGACGGGGGCGCCGTGGATTGCTGGGGCGGCGGCGTGTACGGCCAGATGGGCAACGGATCATACACATCAGTCAGCCTGACGCCGGTCGCCGCGTCGGGCTTGCCGCTGTCCAGCCAGATCTCCAGCGCCGCCTACACCGTCTGCGCGCGCACCAACGGCGGCGCGGCGAGGTGCTGGGGCTATGGCGCCTGGGGGCAGCTCGGCAACGGCACGTTCAACAACAGCGCCACACCGGTGGTCGTGACCGGCCTGAGCACGGGCGTGCTGCAGGTCGCGGTCGGCTACTTCAACGCCTGCGCCGTCATCTCCGGCGGTGGGCTGAAGTGCTGGGGCAGCAACCAGTACGGCCAGCTCGGCAATGGCACGTTCGCGGACAGCGCGGTGCCGGTCAGCGTCCTGACCGTCTTCAACTACTTGCCAATCATCGCTCGCTAGCACCCAACCGGAGAGGCCGCTGTCTATGCCTGCGGAAAGTGCAGGATGTGGAACAGCGGCTTCTCCGCCTCGCCATCCACGACCGCTTCGACCTCGATGTGCGCCTCCAGCCCCGAGCCGGTCAGCTTGTCCTTCATCAGTTCGTCCACCTGGAAGATGCCGGCCGAGTTGTTCATGTGGATACGCACCCGTACCGGCCGCGTCTCGCTGCTGCCGAGGTCCACCTTCTCGATCGCCGCAGCGGAGACCGAGTGAATGTTGACGTGCCCGGCCTCGAACGGGATGCGCGAGCGCCCCTTCGCCATGTCGAGCGCATCGGCAAAGCGCACCACGCCGGCCTCCAGCGTCAATGGCGCACCGCCGGCGCGATGCGAGATGATGGCGTGCAGCACCTCCGAGCGCATCACCGTTCGCTCCGCCTCGCCGTACAGGTCGCGCAGGATGTCGTCGAGAATCGGCTGCGCGACGAAGAGCGAGTACGTCTCATGGTCGATGCGGTGAATGCTCATGCCGAGGTCGTGCATCAGCGCCGCCAGCACCACCACGACCTCGGCGTCGTACTGCTCGAAGCCGAAATCCTCGTAATCTTTGACGATGTTCGGCGTAATGCCGCGCTCCGTCAGCATCCGCAGCAGTTTCAGCGCGATATTGGCGACCACCTGCATATGCACCGGCCCGTGGTCGTTCATGCCGAGCCGTGTGATCGCGGTGACGTTCTGGACCTGCCAGAGCGTCCGCAATCCGGTATGCGCGTTGACGCGCTCGATGATCTGCCGCAGCTTGTCGTTGCGGCGCGCCGGCAGGCGTATGGCGTCCAGCCGGGTCTTGGCCGTCACGACGTCCGGCGTCAGAATCGGCAGGCTGGCTTCTTCGATCGGTTCGCTCATGGATTACCTCTCCCGTCTTGCACAGTGGTGCGCTTGATAGTTGTCAAACTTGATTATAGCCAATCGATGCAAACGGCATGTGAGCGATTTGTAACGGCTTTGTAAACAGTGCAAGTCGCCGTCGTGCCGGAGGTCGCCAGGCGGCCCCGCAATTCGAGTGTTTCGGGTTATAATAGGCGTATGATCTCACGCCTGCGCGCCCGCGTCGTCGCCAAGGGGAGCGACCATATCATCGCCGACCTGAACGGGCTGGGCCTCAAAGTCCGCATGCCCGGTCCCCTGCTGGACACGATTAACACGCTCGGCCACGAAGTCAACCTGTTCACGCACTTCCGGCTGGCCGAAAACGGCCGGGAGATCGAGGCGATGCTGTTCGGCTTCGGCGCGCCGGAGGATCTATCCCTGTTCGAGTCGCTGCTCTCCGTGTCCGGCATCGGGCCGAAAGTGGCGCTGGGCGTCCTGTCGGCCGCACCGGCCGACGCGATACGGGCCGCCATCATGCAGGGCAACGCGCAGGCGCTGACTCAGTTCCCCGGCATCGGCAAGAAGACCGCCGAGCGCATCGTAATGGAGTTGAAGGGCAAGATCAAGGTGGCCGAGTCCGACGAGATTCTAGCCGTGTCGGCGGCCGACGCTGAGACACTGGCGGCGTTGACCGCGCTCGGCTACAGCGTCATGGAGGCGCAGCGCGCCCTCGCGGCCGCCGGGGATGGAGCCACTACAGTCGAAGAAAAGGTGTTTGCCGCGCTGCGCTATCTGGGCGGCTCATCATAACGCCAAAAGCCGCCGCCGGGGGCGACGACTCACAGCCTGTCTGATGAAACCGTTCGTGAAGGAAGCGGCGCGCGACGATGCCGGGCCCGTGCGCGGCGACCGCTCGCGGAACGGCAGTTAGCGGCCCATAGCGGAAATGACGGTGCCGAGCACCATGCTCAGCGCGACGATAACGCCAAGCACATACATGGTAATCTCACCGCGCGACATCTTCTTGGTCGGCACGGATCTCTGCGAGCGAATCTTGCGGGGCATGCGAAAGACCTCACTGAAAGTTACTGGTCGACTGGTTGCTCTATTAATTATAGCACAGCATACGCCGCCGGCCATGTTGGACGGGGCGCGATTTTCGCGGTTTCCTTGACGCCTCTGCCGCGGGTTGGCTATAATCATCTGTAAAGATTAGCGAGGCTACCGATGGATACCCTAAACTGCTTCTACTTTGCGCTCGTCGGGGCCGGCGTCCTGTACGCCGTGATCGCCATGGTCACCGGCGGCATTCATGACGTGGCCGGCGGGTTGCACCTGCCGGTGGACATCGGCGGCGCGCATACCACCATCGACCTCGGGCACGGCGGCGACACGTCGGTGCCGTCGCTCTCGCCGGTCACGATCGCCACCTTTGTCACGGCCTTCGGGGCGTTCGGCATCATCAGCCAGCAAGGCTTCGGCGCGAGCAGCGTCGTGAGCCTTATCTCGGCAGCGGCGGGCGGTCTGGTCGCGGCCGTCATCGCGCACTTCGCCTTCGGCTATTTTCTGATCGCGCCGCAGGGCTCGACCGAAGTCACCCAGAAGGACATCGTCGGCGCGACCGCCGAGGTGATCACGCCGATCCCGGCCAATGGTATGGGCGAGGTGGCGTTCGTGGCGCAAGGTGCGCGAGTCGCATACCCCGCGCGCAGCGTCGACAACCAGCCGATTGAGCGGCGCACGATCGTCAGCATCGTCGAAATCGTGGGCACTATCGTCTCGGTGCGGCCCCGCTAGGCATCCAAGTTCCAACCCCCAAAGGAGATTCTATGGACATCGTAACCCTGTCCCTCGCCTGTGCTGTAGGCGGCCTGCTGCTCGTGGCGGTGCTCCTCGCCTTCGTGTATTCGAGCCGCTACAAGAAAGTCGGCCCCAACCAGGTGCTGGTGATTTCAGGGCGCCGCCACACCGTAGTGGATCCGGTAACGAACACGCACGTCCAGCGGTCGTTCCGCGTGGTCAAAGGCGGCGGCGCGTTCATCTGGCCGGTCGTCGAGCGCGTGGACGAACTGTCGCTCGAACTGATGACACTCGACGTGGTGACGCCCAAAGTGTACACGATGCAGGGCGTGGCTGTCACGGTCGACGGCGTCGCGCAGGTCAAGATCCGTGGCGACGATGTTTCGATCGCCACCGCCGCCGAGCAGTTGCTGTCTAAGAACACCGACCAGATCAAGAACGTCGCCCTGCAGACGCTGGAAGGCCACCTGCGCGCCATCCTCGGCACGATGACCGTCGAGTCGATCTACAAAGACCGCGACGCGTTCGCGACCAAGGTGGCCGAGGTCGCCACGGCCGACATGGCGAACATGGGCATGACGATCATCTCGTTCACCATCCGCGACATCCGCGACGACCAGGGCTACCTGGACGCGCTCGGCATGGCGCGTATCGCCGAAGTCAAGCGCGATGCGACGATCGGCCAGGCGCAGGCCGAGCGCGACGCTCGCATCAACGCAGCGGCGGCGCAGCAGGCGGCGCGGGAGGCCGAACTGGCCGCGCAGACGCACATCGCCGAGGCGGACAAGAACTACCAGGTGCAGAAGGCCAACTACGACGCCGACGTCAATCGCCAAAAAGCGCAGGCCGAGTTGGCGTACGTCCTGCAGCAGAACATCACGAACCAGCAGGTCAAGGCCGAGGAAGTGCAGGTGCAGGTCATCGAGAAGCAGAAGCAGATTCAGGTGCAGGAGCAGGAGGTTGCCCGCCGCGAGAGGGAACTGGAAGCGACGGTACGCAAGCCGGCCGAAGCCGAGCAGTACCGCATCCAGACGCTGGCCTCGGCGAAGAAGTACCAGTTGACCACTGAAGCCGAAGGCCAGGCCTCCGCCATGAGCTCGGTCGGCGAAGGCGAGGCGTCGGCCAACAAAGCAAAGGGTCTGGCCAACGCCGATATCATCAAGGCGACCGGCCTCGGCGAGGCCGAGGCGGTCAAGGCCAAAGGCCTGGCGCAAGCGGAAGTCATCCAGGCGCAGGGCTTCGCCGAAGCCGAGGCGATGCAGAAGAAGGCGGCGGCGTGGCAGAACTACAACGAAGCCGCCATCATCCAGAACCTGGTGGACAAGATGCCGGCCATCGCCGAAGCGATCTCGAAGCCGCTGGCGCAGACTGATCGCATCGTCGTCATCAGCAATGGCGGCGGCGACGGCGCCGGTGCTGGCGCATCCAAGATCACGCAAGACATAACGAACATCGTCGCGCAGGTGCCGGCCACGGTCGAAGCGCTGACCGGCGTGGACATCGTCGGCGGCATCCGCAACCTGCCGACTTTTCGCAAACTGAGCGGCCGGTCCGACGACAAGGACGCGAAGCCGGGCTAACCGCGCGTTAATCCGCAGTATACCTACGAGACCCTTCGGGCCGCACCCGGAGGGTCTTTGGGTTGTTCTCTATGACTCCACCTGAAGTGGACTTGCACCATACAGTCACCGCGCCTTCTGCGGGCAGACGTTCATGCCTGAGCTCGTTGCGATGAAAGCGCTTCTGCGGCACGACCTCCCGGAGAACTGATTCCCGCTCCCTGTTCCCTGTGCCCTGTGCCCCGCTCCCTGCTCCCCGTTCCCGCTTTTGCCCGCGCGCCCAATTCTCCGTTACAATGACGCGGACGTGCGCCGCCCGTCCGGATCGCCAGTGTGGGTGTGCGCTCGAAAGGATCTGCCTTGCTCAAACACTACCTGCCATTGGCCATCGTTCCCGTGGCGTTGATGCTGTGGGGCATCTTCGGCGCAACGCAACTGGCGACCGCCAGCTTCGGTTCGCTGGTGCGCTACCGCACGCCGTACACCGTGCACCCCGCGCCCGGCGCCGAGGGCGCGGCGGTCAGCGAGCACGTCGTGCTCATCCTCGCCGACGGCATGCGGCTCGACGTGTCGCAGACGCTGCCGAACCTGAATGCGCTGCGCAAGCAGGGCGCCGACCGGTCGCTGCGCATCGGCCTGCCGTCACTCTCCCTGCCCGGCTGGACCGTCATCAGCACCGGCGCATGGCAGGAGCAGCACGGTCAGACGACCAACTTCGGCTCGTGCGACGGTGCGCGCGACGGCAAGCCGGCGACCGTGCTCTGCCCGGCGCAGATGGACAGCATCTTCGCGGCCGCGAAGCGCAAAGGCTATACTACGGCGCTCGGCGGCACGCCAACCTGGCAGACGCTGCTGCCCGGCGTGTGGGACACGGCGCTCGTCGCGCCCGACCCGCCCAACGCGCACATGGACACCGCCGCAGTGACGGCGCAGAACGACCAGATCGAAGCGAACAGCCTGCGTATCCTGAAGGAGCAGAACCCCAACCTGACGCTGATTTACTTCAGCGATCCGGACAACGCCTCGCACGGCTACGGCGTTTTCGGCCCGCAGGGCCAGGCGGCGGCGCAAAGCATCGATGCACGCGTCGGTCGCATCATCGCCACGCTCGACCTGAACACGACAACGGTCCTCTTCACCTCGGATCACGGCCACATCGCGCGCGGCGGACACGCGGGCGACGACCCGGAGGTGATGATCGTCCCGCTCATCGCCGCGGGCCGCGGCATCGTGCCGGGCGCGTACCCGGCCGGGCGGCAGGCGGATGTCGCTCCGACCATCGCCGCGCTGCTCGGAAGCTCGTTCCCGGCGGACAACCAGGGCACCGCGCTGTTTGACATGCTATCGATGGGACCCAACGCGCTGGCGGCCCGCACGGTGGACTGGGCCAGCGAGATCGCGGCGCGCTATGACAGCATCGTGAAGGTCATCGGCGTCACGCCGCCCGGCCATCCGGCGCTGGACGAGGCGCGGCTGCGACTGGCTATGCGCGACACTACCGGCGCAATCGCGTCCGCGCAGGCGGAGGTTGATACGGCGCGAAGTCTCGCGGGCGCCGTCCGCGAAGGCCGCCTGCTGCAGGAACGGCTGGCGCGCACGCCCCTGCTGCTCCTGCTCGTCGCACCGCTGGCAATTTACGTATGGTTCATGCGGCGCATGCAGTGGGAGTTCAAGCGGCCCGTGATCGCCGCCATTGTCTACGTCGCCGTGTACTATGCGATCTTCTTCGGGCGCGGATACTGGATCTCGCTAAGCATGCTGAACGACGACACACGCATCGGTGCGTGGTTCGCCGAGCGCACGGTGGACGCCATCATCGCGCTTGTCGCCGCCAGCGCCGTGCTCGGCGTCCTCTCGCGTGATGAATACCGCGTCTGGACCGTGCTGAACACGTTCAACGCCGCGTTCATCGTCGCCGCCGCGCTCTGGCTTCAAATCTGCGGCTTCTACTGGCTGTGGGACTTCACCTGGCCATGGTATCTCCCCGACATCACGCAGGGGTTCAAGTACTATCTCGACGTGCTGCAAACCGGCGCGTTCACGGTGGTGCTGGGTGGCATTCCAATTCCGGTCATACTCATCCTGCCACTCGTTGCGCTGGGCGCGCAGTGGCTGACCGCGCGAATCTTACCGCCCGCCGAGCACAAGGCGCATGCCACAATATGAGCAGCCGTTCGCGGGCAACCGGCAGGCCGCTTCTGCCCCAAAACGGCAATTGGCGCTGGTTAGTCGCACTGCTATAATGACTAACCACCCGATATTTTCGAGCGTATAGTCTGTAAACTTTCGAGAACGGTGAGCGAGAGAGAACACACTGCATGGATATTGAGCATCTGATTATCACGACGGGGTACGTCGGCCTGTTCGCGATCATCTTCGCGGAATCGGGCCTGTTTTTCGGCTTTTTCCTGCCCGGCGACAGCTTGCTGCTGACGACCGGGTTGCTGGCGCTGAAGGGCTACTTCGATCTGTGGCTGCTGCTGCCGATCCTCTTCATCGCCGCCGTGCTCGGCGACAACGTCGGCTACTGGTTCGGCGCCAAGATGGGGCCGCGCCTGTTCAATCGCGAGGACAAGCCGACCTTTGAAGGCCAGGGCCGCATCAAATGGCTGGCCAACAAGCTGTTTCGCCGCAAGAACCTGCTGGCCGCCAAGGCGTTCTACGAGAAGCACGGCGGCAAGACGATCACGCTGGCGCGCTTCCTGCCGTTCATCCGCACCTTCGCGCCGATCGTGGCCGGCGCCGCAGAGATGCAGTACAGCCGGTTCGTCTTCTTCAACCTCTTTGGCGGCCTGTTCTGGGCCGTCGGCGTTACGATGGCCGGGTACCTTCTGGGCACACTGATTCCGCCCGAAAAATTGGACCAGTACTTCCTGATCATCGTCTTGGCCGCGTTCATTATCCCCGGCCTGCCCACGCTGCTCCACCTGTGGAAGGAAGAGAAGGACGCGATCATCGCGTTTGTGAGGCGGCTGGTGTTGAACAAAGAGACGCCAGAGGGCGCAACAACCGCGCCGAGCTTCGGCGACGCCGAGAAATAAATCGGCGCACTCCTGGAATGACGAGCGGGCTGCCGTGACTACGGGCAGCCCGCTTTTTGTCTGTGCAGGAATTGTGCGCGGCGCGCACTTACGGCCCCAGATGCCGCACGAAGAACCCCATCACCCACTCGCGGTACTCCTTCGGGCGCAGATGATCGATCGAGGTGTGCGCTGCGCCGTCGACCAGCCATAACTCGGTCGGGCCGCTGGCCGCCTCGCGCAGCGCCTCGGCCTGCGCCGGATCAATGTACTCGTCCAGCGTGCCGTGAATGAGCAGCAGCGGCCGCTCGCCAAATTGCCGCACCATCGCCAGCGGGTCGGCATCCTCCAGCCGGCAGCGCAGACGGCGCTGCACCAGCCGCCAGATCAGCCGCTCCAGCATGCGCGCCAGCGGCTGCACCGGCATCTGGCGGCTCACAACCCCGGCGACCACCGGCCGCACATGCGCGAACGCAGAGTCCGACACCACACACACGATATTCTGCGAGAACGGCGCCGCGGCCAGCGCCGTCGCGGCGCCCATCGAAAAACCGAACAGGCCGATGCGCGTCATCCCGCGCGCCGCCAGCCAGTCCACCGCGCCCAGCACGTCGTAGCGCTCATAATAGCCGATCGACGTTAGATCGCCGTCGGACAGCCCATGATTGCGGAAATCGAACAGCAGCAGCGGAATGCCGGCCTCGCGGAACCAGATCGCCAGGTTGATATGCGGCGACTTGTCGCCGCCGTGCCCGTGGCACACGATGACGGCGGGGCGCGGGGCATCGCCGGCTGTGGTGGGCGCATCAAAGAACCAGCCGCGCAGTCGCACGCCATCGCGCGCCGGAAACTCCACATCGGCGTACCGCAGCCCCCAGCGCGCCGGCGTGTCGGGCCAGCGCACGCGCGGCGGGCGCATCCATCCGTTCACGCCCATGGCCGCCAGCCGCGCAAACTGCAATACGGCCAGTCCGGCCCCGAAAACCAGCCAGCCCGAACGGTTCTTCATCAGTTTTCATGCTACTCTCCCGCTCCGCGCCTGTCAAAGCTGTCCGTCGCCAGCAATTCTCATTTTGGCTTTGGACGGGTACTTTCCAATGCCGGCTTGCTATGAACTGGCCCCCCTGGTGCTTGTCACGCAAGCTGGCTCGACAAGAAAGCGGCGTTGCCCTCCCCCCGACCCCCTCCCAACGAAGTTG
>JACRMK010000013.1 GCA_016235055.1 Chloroflexota bacterium
GAGGGGGGCGAGGCGCGCTCGGCATGCTTCAAGTGAGAATTCAATACGAGTCGTGCCAGCAGCATCGCGCATGCGGCCATCGAGCGGACGACCAGGCCGGACACGCGGCAATACCAACGAATATGCGTCGGCAGACGCGGTAAACAAATACCACCAGTTTTTCTCTATTGCCAAGCAGGCTTGTTTGCGATAAAATGCCACCACTATTCTTGGAGGGAGTTATCATGAGCGAAAAGGCAAGTCATCCAGAGGAACCGCTATCGCGCCGCGAACTGTTGAAGAAGCTGGGCGCCGCCGGCGCCATCCTCGGCGCGCGCGCCATCGTGCCGACTAACTGGGCGCGGCCCGAAATCGAAACGGGCAACCTGCCCGTGCACGCACAGACGTCAGGCCTTGGCACGGTGACAGGCAATATCTGGGAGGGGCCGTTCATCGACATGCCGAGTGCTACCAGAAAAAAGCCGTCCACGTCTTCGCGGTTCATGGCGAGTATCGTTGGCACCGCGCTGTCCGTAAGTCCAACCTACGTCGGGTTCGGGCCCGACCCCAACAACCAGAACAATTTCTACGACATGTGGTCGTTTAGCATCCCAAATGTCCCGTTTGGCGCCCGGACAGTCAAAGCACATGACAGCCTGTGCTCTGACCCTGATCAAACGCAGGGCGTCACCGTGGGTTCTGGCAGCAATGCGATAGCCAATCCGTTCATTTTCAGCACATGCGTCTAGCCATCAACCGTTCGTCATTTATGATACGAGAGGAGACATCGTGAGCGAAGGAAACCGAACGCCGCAGGAAGCCATGTCGCGCCGCGAACTGCTGAAGAAAGTCGGCGCGGCCGGCGCCATTCTCGGTGCGCGCGCCATCGTGCCGACCAACTGGGCCAAGCCCGAAATCGAGACGGGCAAGCTGCCCACGCACGCGCAGACGTCGCAGCCACGGCCCCAGGGCTAACGGTTCGCAAGTTTCACTGCAACATTTCGCGCGGTTTCCCGCTCGACTCCTGTCGGGCCGGGGGACCGCGCTTCCATTTATGAGCCTGTACCGCACGCTGGCGCTGAGCGCGCGCGCGCAAATGCCGCCCGCGCTGCACGGCGTGCTCGCTGCGGTTGCGAGTCGCGTTGATGCCGCCTCGCTCGTCGAGGCGGCCGAGCAGCACGGCCTGGCGCCGCTCGTCTACTCGCACCTGAGCGATGCGGGCGCACTGCCGCCCGGCGCGCAGCGCCCGCTGGCGGCGCTGACCCTGCGCCACCGGCAAGCCGCCGCTGCGCGCGCGCAGGCGCTGGCAGAGGTGCTCCATTTGTTCGCGCGCGAGCAAATTGATGTGCTGGTGCTCAAAGGCGCGGCGCTGGCGCATCTGGTCTACCCGTCGCCCGACCTGCGCCCGATGCGCGATGTCGATCTGCTCGTACGCGCGCCCGATGCGGAGCGGGCCTGGCGGCTGCTGGCGCAGGCGGGATTTGCCCTACCCGAGTCGCCGGCGCACGGCCTGCCCGCACGACACCATCACCTCGCCTCTGCCAAACGCCCGATGCAAGGCACGACGATCAGCATCGAGATTCATCAATGCGTGTCGCTGAACGAGCCGCGCCGCGCGCCGCGCACCTACGATGACTGGGCGGCAGGCAGCCTGCCGTTCGAGTTTGGCGGCGCTGCCGCGCGCGCGCCCGCCCGCGAGGAGCTGCTCTGGCACGTCTACCGCCATGCGCTGTGCATGCCGCTCGGTTATGAGCCGCTGCGGCTGGTCTGGATTGCGGACCTAACCAGCCTGGTCGAACGCTGGGCGACGGTGCTCGACTGGGATATTATCAAGCGGCAGTATCGCGCCGTGTGGCGCACCCTAGCCCACCTCGATGCGCTGACGCCCTGGTCGGATGCCGTGCGCCCCTACCTGCCGCCGCGCGCCGAGTATCCGGCCGATGCAGCCGAGCAGATCGTGGCAAGCTGGCCGCGCTTTGCGCCCGAGCGGCCGCTGCGGCAGTCGCTACCGCGCATCGCGCGCAACGTGCTGGCGCCGCCCGCCTGGTGGCTGCGCGTTCGCTACGGCGCCGATGCGACGGCCACCGGCACCGCCGGCGCATGGCTCCGGCATCAATGGACCGCGTGGACGCAGGCCGCGCGCTTCCCGTTTGAACCCGTTGGGCGGTGAACATGGATCTTGGGCTGAAACCGCAGCACGCGCCGGACTACCGGCTTGAAGTGATGGGCGAGGAGATGCTGATCTACCATCCGTCGCAGACCAAAGTCGTCTACTGCAACGCCACGGCCGCGCTCGTCTGGCAGTTGTGCGACGGCACGCTGACCGCCGCGCAGTTGATCGATCTGCTGGCGAAAGCGTACCCGGAGGCCGGCGCGGCGATCCCGGCGCAGGTCAGCGCGACGCTGGAGCGCTTTCTGTCCGACGGGGTGATTACGGTCGCATGACAATCCGGCGCATCGCGTTCGCGGGCAGCACGGTCGCAGTCGAGGCGCACGGGCTGCGCGCCGAGGCGGTGGCGGCGTTCCTGTTCGCGCACCTGCCGGAGGCCGACGCTGCACCGCACATCACGCTGCGCGTCGAGGACGCGGGCGACGGCTTGGTGCTGCGTGGCGACAGCGAGCCCGATTACTTCGCATCGTCCGATGCGGCCATGGCCGAGTACCTGCAGGGGCGCGTCTGCTACCACCTGGCCGACCGGAGCACGGGCGGGCTGCTGTTTCACGCGGCGGCGCTGCGGCACAACGGTCGCGGGCTGGTCATTCCGGGGATTAGCAGTGCGGGCAAGAGCACGCTGACTGCCTGGCTGCTGTCACACGGCTTCGACTACCTTACCGATGAATTGACGTTCGTCGCCGACGGCGCATCGGAGTTCGCTGCATTCACGCGCCCGCTGAACATCAAGCCGGCGTCTCGCCAACTCCTGTCCGCGCGGCTCGTCGACATCGGCGACGTGCTGACCTGCGAGACCGCCAGCCTCATTCCACTGGCGTCCCTCGGCGCACCAGACGCGACGGTCCAGACCCCGTTGAGCGGAATCCTCTTCGTGCACTACGACGCGGCCGCACCGTTCGAATGGGCCCGGCTCTCGCCGGCGCAGGCCGGGCTCGCGCTAATGCAATGCCTCGTGAACGCCCGCAACCTGCCCGAGCACGGCTTCCGCGAAGCATCGCGGCTGGCGCGGCAGACGCCCGCCTTTCGGCTCGTGTATCGCGGATTCGGCGAACTGGAACCACGCTTGCCCGAGCTGCTGGCTTCGTTTCCACGAAGTGACACGAAGTAGCACGAATAGGCTTTCAGTTCATATCGTGTTTCTTCGGGTGATTTTCTGGATTGGGCTTGCACGTACGGGCAACAGAAACGCCCGGAGGATCTAACCCTCCGGGGCGTTGTAGTTCGTGATCCTTCGTGTCCCTTCGTGGACGAAAAGTACTAACGCATCTTGGCAACCGGCTGGCGCAAGATCGTCTTGAGCCGTTCCGGCTTGGTGCGGCGCGGATCGCCCATGTACACTTCGTGGTGCTTGCCGGAGTAACGAAAACCGCTGGCGTCGGCGAAATCCTGCATGCGGTCCATCGTCTCGCGCTCGTGCGTGTACGGGCCGATGTGCATCGTCTGGATGCACAGCCCCTCGCGGTATAGCTCCAGCCGCACGCCGGTCGGCACGTGCGTGCCCTTCCCGCGCAGTTGTTCCATCGCCTGCGCGAACAGGCGCGCCGTGATATGCTTCGGCTGCAAAATCATCAGCGTGAAGTTCCACGGTTCCGACGGCAGCAGCGCGTAGGTGCCCTCGTCGGCCCACCACAATCCTTCCAGCGGCATCACGGGATAGTCGATCGGGTTGCGCTCGCGCGACTTCGAGATGTACTTCAGCGTATACGAGACGGCATACAGCGCCTCGACCGCCTCCTGGAATGCGGGTGACGCGGCCGGCGGCTCGCCCGGATCGAGCTCGCCATCGAACATCACGTAGTTGAAGCGCGGCACGTTGACGATCTCGATTTCGCGCGCCGACGGCGAGTAAAGGTGCTTGAGTTCCTTGCGCAGATCAAGTTTAGTCATCGCACGGTCTCCTGCGGCGTATTGTGATAGTTAGTGTAGGGCAAGTATAGACAATCCGGCGCAGAATTTCAACCCACACGCGGCGCGATCAGCACCTTGTCCACCCGGCGGCCATCCATGTCGGCCACTTCGAAGCGGAAGCCTTCCGCATCAAAATAGTCGCCGGCGGCGGGCACGCGCTGCAGCATGCCCATCATCAGGCCGCCGATGGTCTGATAGCCGCCCGCGCCCGGCAGATGCGTGATGCCCAGCACGTCGCGCAGTTCGTCGGCCGGCAGGCTGCCATCGATCAAGAACGAGCCGTCGGCGCGGCGCACGAAACCGGCCCCGCCTTCCTCGGGCAGGCGAATATCCCCGACCACGGACTCCATGAGGTCGGTGATACTAATCACGCCCTGCACCGTGCCGTACTCGTCCACCACGCAGGCCACGTGGCTATGCTCGGCGCGAAAGCGCTCCAGCGCCGACAGCGCCGGCAGCGTGTCCGGCAGGTACAGCGCCGGGCGCACTGCCGCGCGCAGGTCTACCGGCTGGTTGCCGAGCAACTGCGCCAGCAGGTCGCGCGCGTAGGCCAGCCCGACGACGTGGTCGAGGCCGCCATCCGTCACCGGGAAGCGCGAATGATTGTGCGCGGACAGCTTGGCGCGGATCTCGTCGGGCGTGTCGGCCAGGTCGAGCGCGACGACGTCTGCGCGCGGCGTCATGAGCGCGCTCACTGTGCGATCGCCAAGCCGGAAGACCCGCTCCACCATCTGCTGCTCGCTCCGCTCGATCACACCCGCGTCAGCGCCCTGCGCGACGAGCTGCCGCACGTCGTCTTCGGTCACACCGGACCCGGCGCCCGGCCGCACGCCGATCGCCAGCGACACGGCGCGCGTCGAAGCGCTCAACAGGTGCACCAGCGGCGCGCTCAGACGCTCCAGCGCCTGCATGGCGGGCGCAACCGCCGCCGCGATCCGCTCGGCATGGAGCAGGGCGATCTGCTTCGGGACGAGCTCGCCCAGCACCAACGACAGGTACGTGACCGTGGCGACGACAATCGCCACGGCGAGCACGCGGCTGAATGGCTCCAGCCCCGGCGCCTGCGCGATCAGCGCCGCCAGTTCATCGGTGATCGTGGCGCCGCTGATTACGCCGGCGAGGATGCCGACCAGCGTAATGCCGGCCTGCACGGTCGAGAGAAAGCGGTCCGGCGCGCCGGCCAGCTCCAGCGCCGCCTGCGCGCCCCGATCGCCCTCATCGGCGCGCGCCTGCAGGCGCGTCTTGCGCGCCGCGATGACGGCCATTTCGGCCATCGCCAACAGGCCATTGGCCAGAATCAGCAGCAGGATGAAGATAATTTCGAGTGCAATCGGTGCCATAGTGTGCGGGCCGGCGATGCAGACCGTCCCGGTCGGATTATACCCGATATGACTCCCGGCGTTGTGCTATAATCGGCTGAGGCTGCCGTGCCGGCCCGCTTATGGACACCCCTGTTGACCATCTCACGACGGGCAGCGCCGACGTCAACCTGCGCCGTTTTCGCCTGCGCGATCTGCCGGCGCTGACGCGCGCACACCCGACGCTCACCGCCCTGCTCGCGACAATTGTGCTGATGGAAGTGGCGCACGGCGTTGAACTGCTGGCGCTCTTCCCGCTGTACCTGTCTGAAGTAGAGAACGAGTCGGCATCGCTCGTCGCCCTGACGATCAGCACGTACCTGGTTGTCGACATCCTGATGCGCACGCCGGCCGGCTGGCTGGCCGACCGGATCGGGCGCAAACCGGTGCTGCTGGCCGGCGTCATCCTCTCGGCGCTGCCGCTGCCCCTGATGATGCAGGTGCGCGATCCGGGACTATTCCTGCTGTTGAACGCCGTCAACGGGCTGGGCGCCGGGTGCATCTGGCCGAGCATCTACGCCAGCATCGCGGATCGCTACGGCCCCGGCCGCCGCGGCCTGATCTTCGGGCTGGTCAACACCGTCATGCTGGGCGGTCTGGCCACCGGCCCGATCAGCGGCGGCCTGCTCCTCGGCGGCAGCGGGTCGTTCACCTTCTCGTTCCTGTTCTGCTTTGCACTCATCATCGTGGTCGCCGGCATTGTCCTGTTCGGCGTTCAGGAAACGCGCACAGAGCAGCTACCGGCTTCGGAGGCGACACAGGCAACGCGCGTATCCCTGCGCGTGGATGCGCAGATGGTCTTGCTGTTCGTGGTTGTCTTTTGCCTGACCATGAGCGTGGCGATCCTGACGCCGGTGCTGACCTTCTACGGACGCGATGTGCTCGGGCTGACGCCGGGGCAGTTCGCGCTCACACTGGCGCTGCCGGCGCTGGCCACGGCGGTCGCGCTGGTGCCGTTCGGCCGCTTTGCCGATCAGCACGGCCGCAAGCGACCGCTGGTCGTCGGGCTGGCTATCTTCGGGTTCTGCCTCTGGCTGTCGCCGATCAGCACCTCTCCACCCATAGTAGCATTCGGCGCAACGATCGGTGGATTGGGCTACGCGCTGGCCGTGCCCGCTTGGAACGCGTTGACCATGGATCGCATCCCGTCGGACTCGCGCGGCACGCTGCTCGGCGTCGTCGCGGCGCTGCAGGGTATCGGGCTTGTTATCGGACCGGAAGTCGGCGGACGGCTCTGGGATACCGTCTCGCACATCGCCCCCTTCCTCGCCTCCGCCGCCGTATTGACGATCGGCGCGCTGGTTGCGCTGGCGCTCAAGGAGGAGTGATGGCCCGCTTACCGCTCGCGGTCGCGCTGGTGGTCACGCTGGCGCTTGTCGCGTGCGGCGCGGCGACGCCCGCGCCCCCAACCGCGACAAGTGTGCCCACCCCAAACGCGACGCCAATACCTCGCGCCGCCACGCCCGCCGCAACGGCGTCGCCGGTCGCGCTGCGCCTGCTGATGCATGCCGACGACGTGGACCCCGCACTCTACGAGTTGTTCAGCCGCGAGACCGCCATCACCATTATTGAAGAGACCTACACCACCGACGAGGAAATCCTGGCGGCGCTGCAGAACCGGCCCGGCCTGATTGACCTCGTGATCGCGAACGACCGTACCCTGCCCCGGCTGATTGGCGATGGGCGGCTGGCGCCGATTGAGGCCGCCGGACTGCCCAATTTCGCCGGGGTCGAGAGCCGCCTGAAAGACCTGCCGTTCGACCGCGGCAACCGATACAGCGTCCCGTTCGCCTGGGGCACAGTCGGCATTCTTTACCGCACCGACCAGCCGCTGATCATCGATTCCTGGAGCATCGTGCTGGACCCCGCGCGCAACAAGCCGCTGGCGGGCAAGGTCGCGCTGCTCGACGATCCGCAACTGGGGTTCGGCGCGGTGCTCAAGGCGCTCGGCGATCCGCTCAACCCGACGGACAGCGCGGCCTGGACGCGCGCGCGCGACCGGCTGGCGGCAAGCCGCGCGACGATCGCTGTCATCGATTCGTCGGCCTGGTCGAATGAACTGCTGACCGGCGAGTTGGCGGCCGCGCAGGCGTACTCGGACGATGCCGCGTTCGCCCAATCGACCAACGCCGCTCTGCGCTTTGCGGTGCCGCGCGAAGGCGCGCCGCTCTGGATGCAGAACCTGGCGGTGCCGGCAACATCTACGCACAAATCGGAGGCGCGCGCACTGGTCGATTTCCTGCTGCGCCCGGCCAGCACGGCCCGCACGGTCAGCTATACCTATTCGCTTTCTCCCGTCCCGGAGGCTTATAATAGGGTGGCGAGCACACTGTCCGCACAACTGCGCGAGTCAACCATCCCGTCCGACGAAACATTTCGCCGCTCGGAATTCCTGACCGATCCCGGCGCTGCCCGACAGCGGATCGAACAGCTGTGGGCCGATCTGAAGAAGTAGCGCCCAACCTCATTTCACGGAGCCCTGCATGATCTACGAACTGCGCGTCTACCACGCCTACCCCGGCCGCCTGGCCGCGCTCAACAAACGCTTCGAGACGATCACTCTCAAGTCTTGGGAAAAATACGGCATCCGGCAGGTCGGCTTCTGGACCGTCGCCATTGGCGAAGGCAGCAACGACCTGTACTACATGCTCGCATGGGACAGCCTGGCCGACCGCGAGCAGAAGTGGAGCGCCTTCGCCGCCGATCCCGAATGGCACAAGGCGCGCACGCAGACCGAGGCCGATGCCGGCGGCCCGCTGACCACCAGTATCGACAACTTCATCCTCGCACCAACCACCTACTCGAAGATGCGCTAGACTAGCAACTAGCAGCTAGCAACTAGCGACTAGCAAGGAGCGTTTATGGCTACTGTAAAACTACCCGAAGCCGCCGACCACCTCTCTGCCGTCTGGGGCCGCTACGGCGACTTCATCGCCGACCACGCCGAGGGCGTGTATGTGTACGACACCGAGGGCAGGCGGCACCTCGACTTCACGTCCGGCATCGGCGTCACCAACACCGGCCACTGCCACCCCAAAGTCGTTGCGGCCATTCGCGAGCAGGCCGGCAAGATGATCCACGCCGAGCTGAACATCCAGTATCACCAGCCGGTCTTCCGGCTGATCGACGAACTGCGCACGGTCGTGCCGCCGAACCTGGACGCGTTCTTTTTCACCAACTCCGGTGCAGAGGCGGTCGAGGGCGCGATCAAGCTGGCGCGGCAGACTTCCCACCGCGCAAACGTGATCGCCTTCCAGGGCGCATTCCACGGCCGCACCTACATGGCGATGTCGCTGACCAACTCGAAGAGCATGTACCGCCAGGGTTACGCGCCGCTGGTGGCCGGCGTGCACATCGCGCCGTTCCCGTACCACTACCGCATGCAGATGACTGAGTCCGATGCGACTGAGTTCTGCCTCAACGAACTGCGCTTTATGTTCGCCACCCAGTGCCCGCCCGATGACACGGCGGCGATCATCATCGAATCGGTGCTCGGCGAGGGCGGCTACGTCGTGCCATCGAAGGCGTTCATGCAGGGCCTGCGCCAGATCTGCGACGAGTTCGGCATCCTCCTGATCCTCGACGAGGTGCAATCGGGCTTTGGGCGCACCGGCAAATGGTTCGCCTGCGAGCATTACGGCATCCAGCCGGATATCATGGTCATGGCCAAGGGGCTCGCCTCCGGCATGCCGCTGAGCGCCATCGCCGCGCGCAAGTCGATCATGGACAAGTGGATCGTCTCCTCGCACGGCGGCACCTACACCGGCAACGCCATCGGCTGCGCCGCGGCCGTCGCGACGATTCAGGCGATGAAGGAAGAGCGCATGATCGAGAACGCGGCCAAGGTCGGCGGTTTCTTCATGGACGGCCTGAGCGAACTGCAGGGCCGCTACCCGGTCATCGGCGACGTGCGCGGCGTCGGCCTGATGATCGCCGCTGAGTTCGGCACGCCGCGCGCGCCGAACACCAAGGCCGCCAAAGAACTACTGCACAAGGCGGGCGACGACGGGTTGATGCTCCTGACCTGTGGCCCGTTCGACAACACGATCCGCTTCGTCCCGCCGCTGATCGTGACCCAGCAGCAGGCCGAAGATGCGCTGAACATTATCGACAAAGCGCTGGGCACACTGTAATACTGTTTCAGTTTGATGACGTCCAAATATCTGGTGGCCAGTGCGGTTGTCACCCCCTCATCCCCTGGCCCCTTCTCCCCCGCGCGCGGGGGAGAAGGGGGAAGGCTGATTGGGGATTGGCGCGGCGGCTTTGCCGCCGCGGGGGAGGGTGACGATTCCCATACAGTGCTGAAACATACAACAATCGCTTGGGGACTTGCTCATCACAAATCGGCATAACGATTAAGCCCTTCGGATCATGACGACCCGAAGGGTTTTTAACAGAGGACACTATGCTCTCAAACACCACGATCGCCTTCGTCGGCGCCGGCGCCATGGCCGAGGCGATGATCGGCGGCCTGATCGAGCAGAACGTCGTATCGCCGGGAGACATCGTCGCATCGGGACCGCGTGCGGAGCGCGGGCAGGCGCTGGCGCAGAAGTACGGCATCCGCGTCACCGCCAGCAACCGCGAGGCGGTCGCCGGTGCGGGCGTTGTCGTGCTGTCGGTCAAGCCGCAGATGCTCGGCACGGTCGCGTCGGAACTGCACGGACGCATCCCGCCCGGCGCGCTCGTACTCTCGATCCTCGCCGGCACGCGCATCGAAACGATTGGCAAGGCGCTGCTGCACAGCGGCATCGTGCGCTCGATGCCCAACACCCCGGCGCAGATCGGCCAGGGCATCACCGTCTGGACCGCATCATCCGACGTTAGCGACGTGCAGCGCAAGCAGGCCGAAGCAGTGCTCCTCGCCTGCGGCCCGCAGGTGTACGTAGACGACGAGGACTACCTCGACATGGCGACCGCCATCTCGGGCAACGGCCCGGCCTACGTCTTCCTCTTCATGGAAGCGATGGTCGATGCCGCCGTACACCTCGGCTTCTCGCGCCAGATCGCGGAGCAACTGGTCTTGCAGACGGTCAAGGGCACCGCCGAGTACGCGCTGAAGTCGGGGCGGCATCTGGCCGGCATGCGCAACCAGGTCACGTCGCCGGGCGGCACCAGCGCCGAGGCGCTGTATTATCTGGAGAAGGCCGGCTTTCGCACCGCCGTCTCGCGCGCGATCTGGGCCGGTTACCAGCGCGCCGTGCAGTTGGGGCGCGGCAAGAAACGCAGCCAACTGGCGGAGGAAAAGGGATGAGGTTGTCCGGCAAAGTTGCGCTGATCACCGGCGGCGCCTCCGGCATCGGCGCGGCCACGGCGAAGCTGTTCGCCGCCGAGGGCGCGGCGGCGGTCATCACCGGGCGCGATGCCGCGTGCAGCCAAGCAGTCGTCGCGGAGATCAGCGCGGCGGGCCCCATCATCCCAGCGCGTCGTGTCGAAGTATGACGAAGAGGAGTCGCCATGGTGTCGCGATGGGCGTGTTGTTTAGCGGTGGTCGCGCTGGCAGGGTGTGCGTATGTCACCGCTGACCAGCAAGAGGAATTGCGTCGCGCGTTGCTGCACTACGAGGAAGTGGAGAATTCCGTAGCCGGGTATCGAGACCGCAGTGCCGTCGCGCAAGTGGCGACCGGTACTGCCCTTGAAGGGTGGGACGTATGCAGATCGTGCGTGGTCTATGTCTGGATTGCCGGGCAGTTCACCGAGTTCGAAGTCCTGACATACAGTGAGAATTGGAGCAAAGTGCGTGTGCGCGTCGAGTGGGCATGGCATAGGGTCGATCCCGACAACGGCGAGGTGATTAGCCCATGTGTCGCACAGGCATACACGACGATTGCATATCTCACCCGTGAAAACGGCGTCTGGAAATTCTCGGGCGGCGAGATTCTAGAACTCCCGGAACGCAGACTGGTGGACAACACACCCGCGTTGAATGCGAAGTACTGCACGGGTCGTTAAAACTCGTTGAATGAGCGTGGTCTGGACATCGTGCGCCAGTTGGCGGACAGCGCGGGCGCAGTGACGCTGGCGCGGCGCTACGACCCATTCGGCGATGCGCTTTCGAGCGCGGGCAGCGGGACGAGCGCCTTCGGCTTCGCGGGCGAGCAGACGGACGCCACGGGGTTGGAGTACCTGCGGGCAAGGTATTATGCGCCAGGGCAGGGGCGGTTCATGACAAAGGATACGTGGGGCGGCGACTACAACCAGCCGATGTCATACGATGCGTGGTTGTATGCGTATGCCAATCCAGTGAATGCCAGTGACCCCAGCGGATTCGATTCTGGTAGTCCGCGCATCCCGATGCTCCCTTGGGAGGGCATTACCGCAAGACAAGCAGTGGATTTCTTTCGATGGGTCTACAGCAAGAAGGGCCCCATAACTGGCTCCATGTGGCCCGATCGAAGATTTGACTGCACCGATCTGCGATGGTCGAAGCCCCAAAGGGCTGTTGATATCTTTGCGGATTTCCTCTGCGAGCGGGGACCTGAAACCGTGGAATTCGACGGCAGAAGTCGATTGACGAAAGAACTCGCCGAGTCAGTTCTACTGGACCAAGTACGCTATTGGTTCTATCTCGCCGGCCCGACAAGTGGGCCGCGGAAGTTGAGGTTCAATAAATATGAGGCCTACGTAGCGCTGTACGACCAGCACCTCCCGGCTGATTTGCCGATTTTCCACGTCCTGGGTTCAGTTGATTATGAGGTTTATCGAAACACGACAGGGCGTGTTGAGTACCGCATAGCAAATCGGATGGATCTTGCGTCAGGAACTCACATTCCAGAGAGATTTCCGCCGGAGAACGAAGGCGACAGACCTCTGACGCTCGAGCAGGTTGTCAACGAGAATCCGGCCCTGGAGAATAGAAATCTGGTTTGGCTGCTAGATAACTATCGGGATGCGCAAGGAAATCCAATTGTCGCGATTTTGCGACCCAAGGCACGATCTGAGACGGGCGGCCTCGGGGGCGGACGCACGACACAGATTTTCATGTGGTCGGAGCAGTATCAACCATGTATCACACAGATTTACTGGCCCTTTTATGTCTGGTTGGGTCTGCTGGATATTCGATGATTCTGTCGAATCGAAGACTCATGGTTAAGATAGGACGGAGTTGCCTATGATCAGACGGGTACTGGCGCTCGTTGCAATGCTCTCCATCGCCTGCGCTTGCCTGACGATCGGCTTAGTCGGCGGGTACGGGTCCCTCTCGCGTACTCGGCCCACCGCCGATGCCAGCATTCCGAGCAAGCTGTGCTACCCCTTGCCATCCTCGTTTCAGGAATCGGACCTCCTTGGTCGCTGGGTTGCCCGTTATGGCGCCGGCGGCATCGATGTTTTGGTCCTGCGAGCGGATGGCACCTATAAGCAGATATTTGATGCTCCCGTTTCTGGGTTCCACTACGAGAGTGACTGGCGGAAGTGGTACATCGAGCGCCGGGATAGCGGATGGATCCGTCTGCATCTAGACGGCATGCGTCGGTGTGACGATACGAGTGACATGTGTCAACGCGAGGAAGGAGGAATTGATGGTTCCGCGATTGACTATTGTGAACAAAAGGGAGCCTCCATGCAAAGCGAGGTCGTTCTTCTAGTAACGGGCGCATCACCGAAGGCAACCGGCCTATCCCTCCCCATCCTCTTATGGCACATGCGACTCCCGGGCAGCCCGTGGGTGGAGAGTTTTGAACATGAATAGGTGTTGTGAGGCATGTGATTCTGGGCTTTGCCCATGGAAAGATACTGTTGGCGAATTACTGTGATAGGGGACAATTCATGCGGCTGCATTATGTCGCCTGACGGGAACGGCGCGTCAATGGTCTTATGACTGTCAATAGTCACCTAAACCCGCCGCCACGATTTCGCCAACCGTGTCATTGGCAAGCAGAGAGCGTGGGCGTGGGCATGTCACCTGCCGGACGGCCTGGGCAGCGTGCGCCAGTTGGCGGACGGCACGGGCGCGGTCACGCTGGCGCGGCGCTACGACCCGTTCGGCGATGCGCTTTCGAGCGCGGGCAGTGGGGCGAGTGTGTACGGCTTCGCCGGCGAGCAGACGGATGCAACGAGGTTGGGGTATTTTCGGGCACGAAGAAGAAGCGCAGCCAGTTAGCGGAGGAAAAGGGATGCGGTTGTCCAACAAAGTTGCACTCATCACCGGCGGCACCTCCGGCATCGGTGCCGCCACGGCGAAGCTGTTCGCCGCCGAGGGCGCGGCGGTTGCCGTCACCGGGCGCGATGCCGCGCGCGGCCAGGCGGTCGTCGCGGAGATCAGCGTGGCGGGCGGTCAGGCGCGCTTCCTGCCGTGCGACGTGCGCGACGCCGGCGCGGTGCGTCAGGTTGTGGCCGGGGCGCATACGGCGTTCGGCCGCCTCGATATTCTGTTCAACAACGCGGGAACGATCCTGCGCAAGAACGTGCTCGACCTGAGCGAAGCCGAGTGGGACGAGCAGATTGCCGTCAACCTCACCTCGGCGTTCCTATTCAGCAAATACGCCATCCCGCACATGATCGTGCAGGGCAGCGGCGTCATCATCAACAACGGGTCGGGCTGGGGCATCAGCGGCGGCAAGGATGCGGCCTCGTACTGTGCGTCGAAAGCGGGGCTGGTGAACCTGACGCGCGCCATGGCGCTCGATCACGCCGCGCAGGGCATCCGCGTCAACTGCATCTGCCCCGGCGACGCCGACACGCCGATGATGGCGCATGAGGCGGCGCAGTTGGGCGTCAGCCACGCGTCGCACCTGGCGGGCGGCGCGCAGCGGCCGCTGGGCCGCATCGGCACCGCCGAGGAGATCGCGCGCGCGGTGCTCTTCCTCGCGTCCGACGATTCGTCATTCATGACCGGCGCGGTGCTGGTCGTCGACGGCGGCGGCACCGCGGGGTAACAATATCCACCACAGAGGCACAGAGTCTCAGTAGATCCAAAATTGGCTGAAATTGGCAGCAAGTAAAGCGGCTTGCTCAAATCCTGTATGATTGTTAGTACCACCCAACAATCCAGGGAGAGCAAGCCATGGCGAATGATACCCCGAAACTCAGTGCAGATA
>JACRMK010000014.1 GCA_016235055.1 Chloroflexota bacterium
ACTTTCCAATGCCGCTTGCGATGCGCTGGCCCTCAGGCGCTTGTCACGCAAGCTGGCCCGCCGAAAAAGTGGCGCTGCCCTCCCCCCGACCCCCTCCCAACTTCGTTGAGAGGGGGCGAGATTCTTAGGGGAGGTGCGCGGGGGAGAAGGGGCAGGGGATGAGGGGGCATATTGGCAGCCGACTCCAAAATGAGAATTGCTGCTCCGCCCGAGAGACATCCCATGCTGGCGCAAAGCGACGAGGCACGCATTTGCGCCGATCCGAGAAGTCCCCAGGTTCACGGATGAGCTGCCGCTGGCGGCCGGTCGCCGGCGTTCCTCGGGTCTGTCCCCCCCAATAACTGTTCAGTAAACGTACAGAATCCTGTGTATCTTTTCGGTTAGCCGAGGCGTTGTCCTAGTCGAGTTGTATGCCTATGCCGTAGTGGCCGGCGAAAGTCGTCGCGCCACGAACCCGAACAGCCACGCCAGCACAATGATGATGAGCGCCAGCCCGCGGCTGAACAACGCCAGCAGCGCCACGCCATCACGGAAGATTGCCGGCGGGAAGATGATCGGCAGTCCGGCTGTCTCGGCCGGCACGCAGGCGCCTCCGGCCGCCAGTGACAGCAGGTAGGCCGACAGCTGCCCGAACGCATACTGCGCCATCAGGCTGAGCGCGGTAAACAACAGAATCGCGACAAAGGCGCTGAACATCACGTGGCGGCGCATGCGATTGAAGTCGCCCGCGGCGAGGAAGAGGCCGAGCGCGATCGCCGCTGCGCCCGACACGAACGTGAGCGCGAACGCATAGCCGCGCAACTCCTTGGCGCGAAAGATGCAGGCGAGATCGCCCGGGCTAAAGAACGGGCGGCCGTCGAACTGCAGCTCTTCAAGCGTGAGCAGCGAAGCGCCGCCCTGCTCGACGTTCAGGTATGACAGCAGCGCCTGCGACGCAACATAGCGGTCATCGCGGCTGATCGCCCGCACGGGCGGGAAGCCGGCGTACTCGTATTCCAGTTCCAAGTAGGGCGGCGACAGGAAGTATTGCAACGTGACGAGCAACAGCGCCGCCATCAGCAGGAGCGCGAACAGGCCGTACAGGATGCGGGTCGTCATGCGCCGAGTAGGGCGGCCAACTGGTCGTGCGCGATGGCGCGAAACTCGCCCCACACGCGCCAGTCGCCGGGCAGGGCGCGCAGATCGCGCGCGGTGGTGCGCAGCCCGGCCGCGTCAACCGGGCGAAACGCCGTGATACTCTCGCCGGGATCGCCAGACTGCGCGGCGGACAGGTCGGCCGTGTCCAGCAGGAACAGATAGGTTGGGAAGGCGGCGCGCTGACCTTCGATGTCGTATTCGATCAGCGCGACAAACTTCCTGATCTGCACGTCGAGCGCGGTTTCCTCGCGCGCCTCGCGCAGCAGCGCATGCTCGAGCCGCTCGTTCCAGTCGATGCCGCCGCCGGGCAGGCGAAAGACGCCCGCCGGGTAGAACGACTTGGTGTGCAGCAGCACGCGCCCGGCCGCGTCGCGCAGGCCGAACACCACCTCGCCGCGACGCTTGACGCGCTTGGCCGGCACCAGCGGCAGGAACGGCAGCGCATGCACCGCGCGCACCGGCTCGCCGAAGCGGCGCGCCAAATCCGCGACCTCGGCCGGATCGACGGGGCGCAGGATGCTCACGGCGCGACCAGCCGGCGCTGGATATCGCCAAAGTCGGCGCGCGACGTGGTGTCGACCGTCAGCGGGGTGACGACCACCACCTGATCGTGGAACAGCACGTACAGATCGGAATCCGGCTCGACGTGGCTCAAGTCGAGATTGCGATGGTAGCCGGTGATGACCTTTTCGCCGAGATCGTTGTTCTGGATCGTGTCGTGAAAGTGCGTATAGCGCGAGACGCGTGTCATGCGCCAGGGCGTATCGTCGCTCGCCTGCTGCGGGACGTTGACGTTGATGATATCCGCGCCAGGTGGCAGGCCGTTCTGCAGGATGGCTGCTGCGAAGCGGTGCGCGAAGCGGCCGGATACGCTGAAGTCCACGGCGTCGCTGTGCGCGAAGTGATGCTCGACATCCACTTCGATCGAGACGGCCAGCGCCGGGACGCCGACCGTCGCCGCTTCCCAGGCCGCGCCAACCGTGCCCGAGAGCGTGACCGACGAGCCGACATTTTCGCCGTAGTTGATACCGGAAATGAGCAAATCCGGCATGCGCGGAGTCAGGACCAGCAGCCCGATGTGCACGCATTGGGCGGGCGAAGCTTCAACCGAATACGCCTGGACGGTTTCGCCATCCACGTTGAGGAGGTGAGTTTCCGTGACGCCGACCTTCATGACATAAGAGCGGCCGGTGCCAGACTGCTGATGGCGCGGCGCGACGATCAGCAGATCGCCCAGCGGGCGCGCGGCGCGAATCAGCGCCAGCAGACCCGGCGAGGCGATACCATCGTCGTTGGTCAGCATGATGAGAGGCTTATTGCTCATGGTGCTATACTGGGATTGATCGGACAACCGTCCGAGGGAGAATAGAACCATTGTATCATAAACTTGTAACATCACTGGGCGGCGCGCTGATCGCGCTGGCTTTCGCGGCCACGGCGACGCTGGCCGCGACCGAGGGCGGGCAGGTGCTGGAAAGCGCGCTGGCGCCGGCGTTTGGCGCCGTCGTGACCGGCACCACGCCGGTGACCCCGACCGCCACGGCAACGGCCGTGCCACCCGGCACGGCAAAGATCGCCGCCGCGCTCGCCGCGAGCTTCGGCCTGAAAGTCGACGACGTGCTGGCCATTCGCGACCAGAAGCAGGGCTGGGGTGAAGTCTTCAAGATCCTGTTCCTGGCCAAGGCGACTGGCCAGACGCCCGAGGAGATTCTCGCCCTGCGGCAAGAACAGCAGGGCTGGGGGCAGATCTTCAAGGCATTGAGCGTGAAGCCCGGCAAGAAGGACAACCTCGGGCAGACGCTGAAGGCGAACCACCCGACGCCGAGCACCACGCCCACGGCTGTGAACACGGCCGTTCCGAGTGCGACGCCGTCCGCGGTGGCCCCGACCAACAAGAAGCCGGCCGCCACGCCGACCCCGCGCCCAACACCGATGCCGGACCCTGCCAACCGTGGGCAAGGCAACGGCCAGGGGCACGGCAACAACGGTCGCGGCCCGGGTAACGGCAATACGCCCGGCGGTCCCGACAACAACCCCGGCAACGGCAAGGGAAAGTAGAAACAGAAGGCCCGATCACATGATCGGGCCTTTTTCGTTGCCGGTACAGCGAGGGGCTAAATTCTACTTGGCCGAAATGCTCTCCACACTCAGCGCCTCGATGATCGTGCGCATGTAGGCGGGCAGGTCAGCCGGCGTGCGCGAGGTGATCAGGTTGCCATCGCGCACCACCTCCTGATCGACCCAGTGCGCACCGGCATTCACCAGATCGTCCTTGATCGCGCCGACGCTGGTCAGCGTGCGGCCGCGCGCCACCTGCGCCGAGGCGAGCACCCAGCCCGCATGGCAGATCGCCGCGACGACCTTGCCCTGCCGGTTGGCGTCCTGCACTAGTTTCAGCATCGCCGGGTAGCGGCGCATGTGGTCGGGCGCGTAGCCGCCCGGCACGACGACGCCATCAAAGTCGTCGGCCTTGACCTGATCGGCATTCACGTCCACTTTGACCGGCACGCCGTGCTTGCTCTCGAAGTGGTCGGCGCTGCCGGAGCCGACCACGACTACCGTCGCGCCCTCCTCCTTAAGGCGATAGTACGGATACCACAGCTCGAGGTCCTCGTAGATCTTCTCGGCGAGAATCGCGACACGCTTGCCTTGCAGCTTCATCGGTTCGCCTCCTGTTGCGAAATGGATACCCTCTCATTATAATCCACGGTGACAGGACGTTGACTAACAGCAGACCTCCGCAGGCCGTGAAGGCCTGCGAGGTCTGCAATATCATGGAGACTCCGTGAGCGAACTCGACAGCATCACCCAGAAGATCATCGGCGCGCTGGACGCCAAGAACGCCGCGCGCGAGCAGGCGCTGACGCTGAGCCGCAAGGTCATCCAGCAGAGCGCGCTGACGATCCGCGCCTCGCACCGCGCCGACTATGACGAGGCGGCGCGCCTGCTGGCGGCGGCGCGCGACGCGGCCCGCCTGATGCGCGAAGGCGCGCGGGTACATCCCGATCTGTATTACGCCGGCTACGTGCAGGACGCGCTCAAGGAGTTCTCCGAGGCCAGCATCGTCAACGCGCTGGTGCAAGGTCTGCCACTGCCCGACCCCGACGTTCTGGGCGTCGAGTATGCGGCGTACCTGAACGGCATGGGCGAGGCGGCGGGCGAACTGCGCCGCCATGCGCTCGACTTGATCCGGCAGGGCCGCGCCCGCGATGCCGAGACGACCCTGCAGTGGATGGAAGACATCTTCAGCGTGCTGGTCACGGTGGACTACCCCGACGCGATCACCGGCGGCCTGCGACGTACGGCCGACATGGTGCGCGGCGTGCTGGAACGCACGCGCGGCGACGTGACCGTGATGATCAAGCAGGAGGAGTTGAAGGCGCTGCTGAAGATTAGCGGCGGCAGCGCCGTGCCGGGCGGCGCGCGTGAGTGAACGCGACGCAGAGATTATCCGCGCATCGGACGTTGGGCTGTACGCGTACTGCGCCAAGGCGTGGCGGCTGAAAGCCGACGGCCACGAGTCGGCCAACGCGGCCGAGATGGCGGCCGGCGCCGAAGCGCACGAATCACACGGCGCGCGTGTGGCGCTGTACAGCACGCTGCAGCGGACCAGCATCCTGCTGGCCGCGCTCGCCGCGCTGGCGCTCGGCCTCTGGCTGCTTACGGCGCGCTAGGCCCCTCATGGACGCCATCCTGCCCGGCTTCGGCATCGTCTGCCTGCTCGTCGCGATCGCGCTCTGGCTGTGGGCCCGGCGCGGGCGCGCCGCGTCCGGTTTGCCAACCGGCGAGGTCGTGTACGTGGACACGCGGGCGTGGGACCGCACGGAACGCCCGCTCTTCTCTCGCGCGCACCGGCTGACCGGCAAGCCGGACTACCTCGTGCGCGAGGGCCGCAGCATCATCCCCGTTGAGGTGAAGTCGCGCGCCGCCCCGGAGGCGCCGTACCGCTCACACATCCTGCAACTGGCGGTGTACGGCCTGCTGGTCGAGGAAGCGCTCGGCGCGCCTGCGCCGTACGGGCTGATACACTACCGCGATCGCACCTTCCGCGTGCCGCTGACCGCGCAGTTGCGCGCCGAACTGCTCGCCACCGTCGACGCGATGCGGCGCGATCTGCGCGCCCGCAACGTGCGCCGCAGCCACGAACGGCCGGAGCGCTGCGCGCGCTGCGGCTTCCGCGACGCGTGCGACGACGCGCTGGATTAGAGCGATTTCCCGAAAGAACGGATATGGCGGCTGGCGTAGGGACAGGTCTTTGACCTGTCCGGAGAGCGGGTTCAGAGACCCCCTACCCAACCAGACGCCGAGCATATCAGATCAATTCGGAAAACGCTGTAGACGGGGCCGGACGCTGCACGGGCGCGCCATCGACCGTTAACGCTGAATCAGCGGCAGGTAGAGGCGCTTCACCCCCACTTCGTCAAAGCCGATATCATAGCCCGCGTTCTGCGGCCGCGCCTGCCCGTCGAAATCCATGGTGACGCCCGTGTCGGTGCCGGCGTCGATGGCGGGACTCGTCGGTTGCAGGTGGTAGTTGCCTCCGGCGGGGTTAATGAACAACGGGTTGCTAAACACGTCATGCGTGCCGCCGGCCATGACCCCGGACTTGTCAGCCGAGTTGCCGTAAAACAGGTTGTAGTCCTCACTCACCGCGCCACCAAAACGCGCCAGGCCGAGTGCGTGATGGCTGATGATGTTGTCAGACAGCGTGACCGTTCCTGCGGTAATGCGCACGGCGTCGCCATTGATCAGGCTTGGCGCGCCGATCGTGTTGAACAGGATCTGCACCGTGCCCGTCGACGCGAGGTGTATGGCCGCGCCGTCATTGCCAAGCGACAGGTTGCCCGCCCACAGCGAGTTCACCAACCGGCCGTTTCCACCGGCTTGATAGAGTCCGCCGCCTGCTGTGCCGGCCAGGTTACCCAGCCATTGGCTCGCGCTGATCGATACCGTGGAGCTGACGAATACCGCACCGCCGTTGCGGCCGCTGTTGTTGTTCTGGAAGAGCACATTCTGCATGGTCGAGATGCCACCGGCCATCAGCGCGCCGCCGTCGTGAGCGGTCGCCGCGTTGCCGGTGAATGTCGAATCCGCCAATCTCACGCCGCCGGACGTCCAGATCGCGCCGCCCGATCCGGTGGCCGTGCTGTTACCGCTGAACGTCGAGCGGGTCGCCGTAACGTCGAGCGAGGCCGCCAGTGCGCCGCCGCCTGAGTCGTCCGATGCGCCGCCTGTGGTGTTGCCGGTGAATTGAACCTGGTCGAGTATCACCGTGTTGCCCGACGACATGCCGCCGCCGTTCAACTGCGACTTGTTGTTCTGGAACTGTGCGTTGAAGACCTGAGTCGGGCCGAACGTCTCCGCGCCGCCGCCATAGGTAGCCGCCGAATTGCCGGCGAACGTCGTGCCGGACAGCCAGGTCGTGTTGCCCACGATGCCGCCGCCCAGCGCCGTGGCGGTGTTGGTCAGGAAAGAGGTTCCGCTGATCGTCAGGGTCGGCCCACCGCAATAGATTCCGCCGCCCCAGCCACCGGTGGTTGCCAGGTTGCGCTCGAAACGTCCGCCGATTATCGTGCAATTGCCAAACTGCGCCGCGAGGCCGCCGCCGGCATAAGCCGACGCGTTGCTCAGGACCATCGTATTCGTCACCGCCAGCGACTGGCTCGCAAACAGGCCGCCTCCCCAGTTGCTCGCTGCCGTGTTGCTGAGCAACTGGCTGTTCGCGGCCTGTATGGCGCCGTAGGCCAGCGCGCCGCCGCCGAGGTTCCAGGCCCAGTTGCCGATGTACTGCACGTTGCTGAGCGCGACATTGCCGCCCGCGCCCGAACCGCCGCCCGATCCCGACAGCGTGCGATTACCGGCAAAGATCGAATCCGTGGCCACCAGGTTGTTCCCCGTGTCGATGCCGCCGCTGTTGCCCACCGTGATGACGAGGTTGTTGGCGACCAGCACGTTGGTAATGGTCGCCGTGAGCGGCGTCCAGGCGCCGCCGCCGTTGCCGGATCGCGATGTGTTGCTGACCAGTTGCGTGCCGGTCAGCACAAACGAGCCGTCGCTGTACAGCCCGCCGCCGCCGAATGCCGTGTTCCCGGAAATGCGCCCAGCCACGACCGTGGTCGTATAGCTGCCCGCATAACCGGCGTAGACGCCGCCGCCGCGATAGCTGGCGCTGTTGGTGTAGAAATCGACGCCGGTCATGGTCGAGTCAAACCACATGAACAGCCCGCCGCCGCCGCCGCTGGCGGCCGAGTTGCTCATGAACACGACGTTGGTGATGAGGCTCGGGCTCGTGTTGGCGAAGTACGCGAGGTACGCGCCGCCGCCCCAGTCGGAGCTGCTATTGCCGGTGAAGCTCGTGCCCGAGATGACCGCACGGCCAAACGCCATGACGCCGCCGCCGCCGCCGTAGCCTTTGGACCGCGTCGTCCGGTTGCCGGTGAACTGGCCGCCAATCAACTGCACCGCACCGCTCGCATACAGACCGCCGCCGTCGAAGCCGTTGTTGACGGCATTCCCGATGAAGTCGACGGCCGTGCCCGTAAACGCGCCATTGGCAAGGATTCCACCGCCATAGCCGTTGGTGATCACCGTGTTGTTCTGGATCAGGCTGCTGGAGGCAACCAGATTGCCCTGGGCATACGCGCCGCCGCCGCTGCCGTTGGTGGCCGCGTTGTTCATGATGCTCACCCGGAGGAGCGTGATCGGTGATGAAGCGTAAATGCCCCCACCGCTCAACGCGAAGTTCGCGACTACGGAGAGATCTTGCAGCAGCGGTTGCGCACCCGCCGCGAGGAAGATGCCGCCGCCATTGGCCGCCCCGGCGTTGCCGCCCTGGATCGTGAGGCTGGCAATCTGCGTCGGCGCGCTCATGACGCCCGTGACCGTGATCACGCGCTGTCCGGGCAACGCCTGCAGATATGTGCTGGCGGGACCGGCTCCGACCAGGCTGACCGCCCGGTCGAGCGTGAAACTGGTGATATACACGCCTGCCGCGATGTTGATGACATCGCCGGTCGCTGAGCCGAGAATGCAGGCTTGCAGGGTGGTGTTGCAAGCCGGGCTGGGGTACGTCCGGGCGGTGGACAGCGGAGTGAGCGTGGGCGCGGCAAGCGCCGGCGCAGCACGCGAGAAGACGGCGACGGCGGCCAATGCCGAGAGCAACGCAGCCGTAACCGTCGCGGCGATTCGGACACGACGAGGATCCATGAGCTTCCCCCTCCCAGAGGTTGCAAACGGTATTGCGAAAGTATACCGAGGAAGCGGAGAAACGCAAAGCCCCCGCGGGTAACGACAGCAATTCTCAATTTGCCTTTGTACGGGTACTTTCCAATTGCGGTTTGTCAAGCGCTGGTGCTCAGGTGCTTGTCACGCAAACCGATACGACGAGCAAGTAATGCTGCCCTCCCCCCGGCCCCCTCCCAACTTCGTTGGGAGGGGGGAGCGATTCGATGGGGATGAGGGGGCAACTTGGTGGCCAGACTCCAAAATGAGAGTTGCTGGGGGTAACGAAAACCCACGGGGGCTGCTCGCAACGCGACCGACCGCAACTCAGCGTGTGCCGGCCGGTTCGCGTCCGAACGAGCACGCGGAACTGACCACGATCCAACGATGGATGTGGCGCCCGGCGCTACCGGCCGGCGTCGGGCAATACGGTGCACGGCTCGCCGTGCGCGCCGAGGCAGTCGTGCCGCACCGGCTCGCTGGCTTCCACCGCCACGCCCATCTCGCGCAGGCCGCGAATGACTTCGCACAACGGCAGGCCCATCACGTTCAAGTAGCAGCCTTCGATGGCGCGCACCAGGTGGAAATCGGGATCTTGGATGGCATACGCCCCGGCCTTGTCGAACGGGCGGCGGCTGGCGATGAACGCGCCGATCTCGGCATCACTGTAGGCACGCATGTGCACCAGCGTGCGGCAGACGGTTGTCCAGTCGGCGCCGCCAGTGGCGGGCGCGATGGTTAAGCCAGTGTAGACTTCGTGCGGGCGGCCGCGCAGGCGGGTGAGAATCGTCACGGCGTCGGCTTCGTCAACCGGCTTGCCGATGATCAGGCCATCGATCACGACGATCGTGTCGGCGGCCAGCACCAGTGCGTCGCCGCCGAGCGTGCGCGCCACGGCATCGCTTTTGGCGCGGCTCAGCCGCGCGACCAGCGCCTGCGGCGTCTCGCCCGGCTGCGGCGTTTCGTCCGTGCTAGAGGTCTGAACGACAAAGGCGATGCCGAGGTGAGCGAGAATCTCGCGCCGGCGCGGCGATCCGGAAGCTAAAATCAATTGGGTCACGAGGGCGTATTCTACGTGCAAAGAATCATATCCACAAGGACGGTTATCCGCGAATAACGCTAATCAACGCGAATCCAAAGCTGTTCCCCAAAAGCGCGCCTGGAGAGAAATGCTCGTGAACGACTCCCGAAACACTGAACGATGCCCTATGTTTTATTCGTGCAGATTCGCGTTATTCGCGGATCGCTTTCTGCCTCGTGTTCCTTCGTGTGACTTCGTGGATATGATGTGACTGCGCGCCGCGTGATACAATAGCAAATCATGAACCTGCCCATAACCCGCATCCAGGCGTGGTGGATCGCCGCCCGCCCGCGCACACTGCCCGCCGCCGCGACGCCGATCGCGGTCGGCACCGCGCTCGCCATTTCGGCCGGGCGCTGGGACCCGCTGGTGCTCGTCGCCAGCCTCGCCGTCTCGCTGCTGTTACAGATCGGCGCGAATTTCGCCAACGACGTGTTCGACCATCTGAAAGGCGCCGACGTGGCGCGGCGCGGGCCGACGCGCGTGACCCAGAGCGGCATCCTGTCGCCGCGCGAGATGCTGGCCAGCACGGCGATCATCTTCGGGCTCGCCGCGCTGATCGGCCTGTACCTGGTCTACGTCGGCGGTGTGCCGTTTCTCGTGGTGGGCGCGCTGGCGATTTTATCGGCGCTGGCGTACACTGGCGGGCCGTACCCGCTCGGCTACAACGGGCTGGGCGACCTGTTCGTGTTCATCTTCTTCGGCGTGGTCGGCGTCGTCGGGACGTACTACCTGCACACGCTGGCGCTCGACGGCCTCGCGCTGGCCGCCTCGCTGCCCGTGGGCTTGCTGATCGTCAACATCCTGGTCGTCAACAACCTGCGCGACATCGAGACCGACCGCGCGGCGGGCAAGCGCACGCTGGCCGTGCGCATCGGCGCGCGCGCCACGCGCCGCCAGTATGCGGCCCAGTTGACGCTGTCGTATCTGGTGGTGGCTGCGCTGCTGCCGTGGCGCGGCGTGCTCGTGCTGCTGCCGTTCGTGCTCGCGCCGGCGGCGTGGAAGCTGGCGCACGCCGTGATGACGAACGCGGACCCGCCGACGTTCAACCGCCTGCTGGCGCGCAGCGCGCAGTTCAGTTTGCAGTTCGGACTGCTGTTTGCGCTCGGCTTGCTGGTGCGCTTCCCATGATGATGACACCCGATGAGCGCGCCCGGCGCATCCAGCAGATGTTCGGCCGCATCGCGCGGCGCTACGACACGATGAACCGGCTGATGACGATGGGGCGCGACCAGGCGTGGCGCAAGCTGACAGCGCAGGCGCTGCAGTTACCGGGCGGCGGCGCGGTGCTCGATCTGGCGACCGGCACTGGCGACCTCGCGTTCGCCGTGCGCGACGTGTGGCCGGGAAGCCGCGTCACGGCGATGGACTTCGCGTACCCGATGATGCAGTTCGGGCAGGTGAAGCAGCAGGCACGCGACGATGGCCGGGTCTGGTTCGCGCAGGGCGACGCGCTGGCGCTGCCGTTTGCCGACGCGCAGTTCGACGGCGTGACAAACGGCTTCCTCCTGCGCAATCTGGTCGACCTGCCGGGCGGGCTGGCGGAGATGCGGCGCGTGACGAAACCCGGCGGCCGCGTCGCGTGCCTCGAAATCACCCGCCCGCAAACGCCGGTCTTCCGTGAGCTCTTCGGCCTCTACTTCTACCGCCTCGTGCCGCTGCTCGGCGGCATCATCGCCGGCGACCTGAACGCCTACACCTACCTGCCAAACTCGCTGACGAAGTTCCCCATCGCGCCCGACCTGAAGCAGCTGATGCTGCAAACCGGCTTCCGCGACGTGCAGTACCGTCTGCGCATGCTGGGCACGATGGCGCTGCACGTCGGCGTTGTGTAGCAGAAGCACCCGCCACCACAAAGACACCAAGACACAAAGAAAACCATAATGCAGTCTTTGTGTCTTGGTGTTTTGGTGGTGAAGAAGTTTGTTTGTAGCGCGCTATGCGTGCACGCGCTCGATCTGCGCGCCGAGCGATTGCAGGCGCGACACGATGTTCTCGTAACCCCGGTCGATAATCTCCGCGTTGAAGATCTGGCTGGTGCCGCGCGCCGCCAGCGCGGCGATCAGCAGCGCCATGCCGGCGCGAATGTCGGGGCTCTGCATCGGCTCGCCGTGCAGCGCCGACGGACCGATCACGACGGCGCGATGCGGGTCGCACAGGATGATCTTCGCACCCATCGCGATCAGCTTGTCCACGAAGAACAGCCGGCTCTCGAACATCTTCTCATGGATCAGCACTTCGCCCTCGGCCTGCGTGGCGGCCACCAGCATGATGCTCATCAGGTCGGCCGGAAAGCCGGGCCACGGCGCGTCGTCGATCTTCGGCACGGCGTTGTGCGCGTCGGAGCGCACGCGCATGCGCTGGCCGCCCGGGATGAACAGATCGTCGCCGCGCAGCTCGATCGACAGGCCCAGCCGCCCGAACATCAGGTTGGTCATGCGCATGTTGCGCGCCGCCGCGTTGCGGATCAGCATCTCGCCGCCGAGCGCGGCCGCCAGGCCGATGAAGCTGCCGATCTCGATGTAGTCGGGCGCCAGGCGGTACTGCGCGCCGTGCAGTCGCTCGACGCCGTGCACCGTGAGCATATTGCTGCCGATGCCCTCGATCTGCGCGCCCATCGCCGCCAACAGGCGCGCCGTGTCCTGCACATGCGGCTCCGACGCGGCGTTCTGGATCGTGGTCGTGCCGCGCGCCAGCGCGGCGGCCATCAGCGCGTTTTCCGTCGCGGTCACGCTCATCTCATCGAGCATGATGTCGGCGCCGCACAGGCCGCTGGCGCGCAGTTCATAGGTGTCGCCGATTTCGATCACCGCGCCCATCTCGCGGAAGACGAGCAGGTGCGTGTCCACCCGGCGGCGGCCAATCGCGTCGCCGCCCGGCCGCGGCAGCGACAGCCGGCCGTTGCGCGCCAGCATCGGCCCCATCAGCAGGACCGAGCCGCGAATCGCGGCGATGTCCTCCGGGTCGAGGTCTTCCGCGCTGACGCGCCGCGCTTGCAGCGCCAGCGTGTTGGCGCCGCGCCACTGCGCCTCGACGCCCAGATGCCGCAGCAGGCGCAGCATGGTGTCTACGTCGCGGATGCGCGGGATGTTGTCGAGCACGATTTCGTCCTCGGTCAGCAGCGAGGCGGCCAGCAGCGGCAGGGCGCTGTTCTTGTTGCCGCTCGGCGTGACGATGCCTTTGATCGGGTGCTGCCCTTCGATGATGAATTTATCCATGTCGCGTTTCCTGTTGCCCGCGTTAGGCCGCGCCGGCGCGCAGGCGGGCGATCCAATCATTGACGCGCCGGGGAATCTCCGGCGCGAGTGTTTCCCAGGGCATGAGCCGGTCGCCAGTGAGCGCGACGCGGCGCGTGAAGCGCCAGGCCGGCGCGAACCGGCGCTGCTGCAGGTAGGCACGCGCCAGCGCATCGGCTTCCGGCGTCTTCTCGATCCGGCCGAGCGTCAGGTGGGTCACCTGCACGCCGCCGCGCCCGGCCAGCGGGCCGCAGTCGCGTTCGCACTCCGCGCGGCTGTCGTCCAGCACCGCCGGATCTGCCACGAGCGCGTGTTTGCCCGGCTTGGCATAGGCGACCGGGTGGCCGTCTTCCAGCGCCGCGGTCATGCCGCCTTCGTTGAAAGAGCGGTAGAAGCCGTGCCACGAACCTTCGACGCCGGCCAGGTTGTCATCCGCGTCGAGATAGACCCAGAGCTGCTCCAGTTCGTTCAGGTGCCCGATGTCCCAGTCGAACCAGACCGCGTACTCGATCACCCGCGCCACCGGCGGCGTCACTTCGATCTCGCGCTGGAACGACGGCGCGGGCGCCGTCGCGGCCAGCACCGACCACCCGGCGCAGACGGGCAGAAACGGCTCGTGATCGTCACAATAGATAACGGGCGAAAAACTGCGGGCAATCGCCTGGTCGGTTTGCATGCGCTGGTTCCGAGACAGATTTTACAGAGCTTTTATCCATTCCTCAAGGCGATCTTACGCCAAGTGGGTATAATCGGCCTATCCGGTACTGCCGCCAGGAGCCAAAGTGTTTTGACAAGCGTTGGCCGCTTTCCTATAATCACCTTGTAATTCCCCGGCTGCATGCCCCGGCCAACGTCACGGCCTTCACCAGTGCAAAGGTGCGCGAAAAGGAGTGCATGGCAACTCAAACGGCACGTCTCGGTCAAACGACCGCCCCTTCCCGCAGCACATCGCGGCGCTGGCGCCGCCTGCGCGAGGTCTCGCTCGGCTATCTGTTGCTGGCGCCCGCGCTGGTGCTGCTGATCGTGTTCGAACTGTTTCCCGTGCTGTACGGCTTCTTCATCAGCACATGCAACTGGCGGCTCAACTGCGGCGAGAACCTGGAGCGGTTCATCGGGTTCGATAATTACGTGCGGGCGTTCACCGACCCGGAGATGTGGACGTCGCTCTGGACCACCGCCGTCTATTCGCTGATGTCCGTACCGATCCAGCTTGGCCTCGGCCTGCTGATCGCGTACCTGCTCTTCCAGGACATTCGCGGCAAAGATGTCTTCCGCGTGATGTTTTTCTTCCCGTATATCACGTCCACGGTGGCGTCTGCCGCCGTGTGGGCGTACCTGTACAGCCCCGACCGCGGCCTGATCAACGCGGTCGCGCGCAGCCTCAACCTGCCGATCCTCAAATGGCTCGGCGAGTCGAAAGGCATCTTCGAGTTGATGGCGCAGGGCCTGGGCGGTACGCTGCCGAACGCGCTCGACGGCCCGCCGCTGGCGCTGGTCGCGCTGATCATCTACACGACCTGGGTTTTCCTCGGCTACGATATCGCGATCTTCCTGGCCGGACTGGGCAATATCCCCGGCGAGTTGTACGACGCGGCCAAAGTGGACGGCGCCGCCGGCTGGCGGCTGTTCCGGCACATCACGCTGCCGCTGCTGTCGCCGACGACGTTCTTCCTGCTGTTGCTGACCGTCATCGGCACGTTCAAAGCGTTCAACCATATCTACGTGATGACGCGCGGCGGACCGGCCGGTGCGACCGAGACGTCCAGTCTCTACATCTTTTCGCAGATGTTTGAGTATCAGCGCTATGGCTACAGCGCAGCGTTGTCGTTTATTCTGTTCACGGTCATCCTGATTATCACCATCATCCAAAACCGCGCGGCCGGCAGCCGCGTGGTCTACGACTAGGCCGCCGGAGCTTACCGTCTCTATGGCTACTCTTACCCAGGCCCGCGCTGTGAGCGCCGCACGAACCGCCCGGCGCCGCAGGACCGATTGGGCGCGCGTGATGATCTACTCGGTCCTGATCGTTGGCGCGATCATCTCCATCTGCCCATTTGTGTACATGATCATGACCTCGCTCAAAGAGCTTGGCTCCGTGATCGCGAACCGCTTCTGGCCGTGGCCGCCGTTCGGCACGGAGGACCTGCAATTCCAGAACTACCCGGACGCGATCGCAAAGGCCGGCTTCGACAAACAGTGGGGCGTGCCGCTGATCGTGCGCTACTTCGCCAACAGCGTCATCATCAGTGTCGGGACGATCATGGGCACGCTGATCACGTCGATCCTCGCGGCCTATGCGCTGACGCATATCAACCTGCCCGGCCGCAACGTGATCTTCATCGCGATTCTGGCAACGATCATGATCCCGAACGACCTGACGCTGGTGCCGAAAGTGGTGATGATGTACCAGTTGGGCTGGTACAACACTTACCTCGCGCTGATCGTGCCGTTCCTGGCGAGCGTGTTCGGCATCTTCCTGCTGCGCCAGTTCTTCATGCAGATACCCAAAGACCTGTTCGACGCCGCGCTGATCGACGGTTCCGGGCACCTGCGTTATCTCTGGACCATCGTCGTACCGCTCAGCCGGCCCGCGATTGTCACGATCGCGCTGCTGAACTTCATCGCGTCGTGGGACTCGTTCAAGTGGCCGCTGCTCGTCACGCGCGACAGCAGCATGCGCGTGCTGGCGGTCGGCATGCAGCAGTTCCAGGCGACCGAGGGCGGCACCAATACGCACCAGATGATGGCGTTTGCGGCGATGGTCGTCATCCCGGTCATCATTCTGTACTTCTTCACGCAGCGCTATTTCACCGAAGGCATAGCGCGCACCGGTATTAAGGGATAGTCCAAGCAAACCTCGCGGGTCTTGAAGACCCGCGAGGTTTCAGACAACGTCTATCGAAAGACATAAGGGGGTGATGCACCGACAGGCATTCCGCACGACCGATCGAGCGTCCAATTTTCTGTCTTTTCTCTTTAGGAGGAGAAAGAGTCCCATGCGCAAAAGTATGTTTGCAGTGCTGGCCGTCATCGCCCTGTTGATTGCGGCATGCGGCCCGTCGGCCACACCGGCCCCGACCACGGCGCCCGCGGCCCAGCCGACTACCGCCGCCGTGTCGCCGACCAAGCCGCCGGCCGTGCCGACCACGGCCCCGGTCGCCCCTACGACCGCCCCGACCGCCGCTGCCGTGAAGATCAACAACCCGCCGGCCTCGGCCGCCGAGGTGGATGCGATTGTCCTCGCGGGCAAGAACGTCCAGGTCACCTACTGGCACAACCGCCCGCAGAAGGATCAGGACCTGCTGCAGTCGATGCTCGACGAGTTCAACAAGTCGAACCCCTACGGCATCAAGGCCAAGGCCGAGATCGCCGGCTCGTCGTATAACGACGTGTACAACAAGGTGAACGCCGCTTTGCAGGCCAACCAGCCGCCCGAAATCTCGGTCGCCTACCAGAACCAGGCCGCCTTCTACCGCGGCCAGAACGCGGTGATCGACCTGACGCCGTTCGTCAAGAGCACGAAGTACGGCATCAGCGACGCCGACATGAAGGACTACATCCAGACGTTCCTGGACAGCGACAAGAACCCGCAGTTCAAGAACGAAGTCCTCGGCTTCCCGACCCAGCGCTCGATGGAAGTCATGTTCGTCAATCTCGACGCGCTCAAGAAGCTCGGCTACGACGGCGCGCCGAAGGACTGGAAGACGTTTGAGGAAGCCGCCTGCAAATTTGCGAAGGACAACCCGGGTAAGTACGGCTGGGATGTCGGGCATGACGCCTCACGCTTCGCGGCGCGCATCTTCGCGCGCGGCGGCCGCATCCTGGCGCCGGATGGCCAGTCGTACGTGTTCAACAGCCAGGCGGGCGTGGACGACCTGTCGATGGTCGCGCGCTTGCTGCAGAATAAATGTGCGGTCGAAATCCCGACCAGCGAGTCGTTCGGCAACCAGAACCGCTTCGGAAACGGCGATCTGCTCATGACGATGGGCTCGTCGTCGGGCCTGCCGTTCTTCCAGCAGGCCGTGGACAAGGGCGGCAAGTTCAAGTGGGACATCGCGCTGCTGCCGGGCGCCGACCAGCCCAACGCGGGCATGGACCTCTACGGCGCGAGCGTGTCGGTGTACAAGACGACGCCTGAAAAGGAACTGGCGGCGTGGCTGGTCATCAAGTTCCTCGGCGAGAAGACCCAGACAACGAAGTGGGCGCTGGCGACCGGCTACCTGCCGGTACGGCAGAGCGCCAAAGCCGACGTCATCGCCGGCTTCAAGGCCGACAAGACGTGGGGCCCGGTCGCGGACTCGTACGCCAAGATGTTCGACTGGACGAAGTACTCGCTGATCGAGTCGCCGGTCGCGGGCTACGACCCCGTCCGCCTCTCGCTCGACAAGGACGTGGTCACCAAGCTGATCCAGGACCCGAAGAGCGACGTGAAGGCGCTGTTGGACGCGGCCAAAGCGAGCGCCGACAAGGTCTTGAAGGAAAACGCGCCGAAGTAGTACCGTAGTATAATAGCAGGCACAGCACGTAGAAGAGGATGGCATGCAGTATGCCATCCTCTTGTTGCATATGCGGAAAGGTACAGCAAGCGGGGCGTATGCCTGCGGACCACAGGCATAGGGACAAGCTCGTCAGCATACCTGCTGCGTAATTCGAGAGTGATGTAGGGACAGGTCTCTGACCTGTCCTGTCGTCTCACGGACGGGTCAGAGACCCGTCCCTACACGAGCGAAACGTTAGACCTGCGCGGTTCTGGCTCGCGCCGCAGCGTCGCGAAGCGCTCGCAGCGCACCTGCACCGCCTTGGTGCATCTCATCACAGGCCTGCTATGTCATTGAAGCATACTTTGATCGGTTTGGCCGTCGTCGTGCTGGCGGCGTGCGCCCCGGCGACACCGTCCAGCACCCCCGCCCCGACCGCAACCCCCGCACCGGCCGCAACCACGGCGCCGTCCGCGCGAACGGTAACGCTCCAGTTCTGGACCGTGCTGCCGGCCGGCAGCACCACCGACAAGGAGCTCGACGCGCTGCTGCGCGCCTTCCAACTCGACTATCCGGATATCCGCATCGTCGTTTCCAGCCAACCGACGGCGACCGAGTTGTACCGCCGCGTGGTCGCCTCGGTGGCAGCGGGCACCCTGCCCGACCTGGTGGCCGGCGGCGACGCCGACATCGCGCAATACGCGCGCATCAAGGCGCTCGCGCCGCTCGACGACTTCATCGGCGGCGCTAATGGACTCAGCACCGCCGAGTTGGCCGATATACTGCCCGCGCTGCAGGAGACGCTGAAGCCGGGCGATCCGGACAACAAAGTATATTCGCTGCCGTTTGCGCGCGGCGTGGTGGGGCTCTACTACAACTGGAGCGCGATGAAGGCGATCGGCATCACCAACACGCCGCGCACCTGGGACGAGTTCCGCTTGCACGCCCGCACGCTGACCAGGAGCCCGGTGCGCGGCTTCGCGTACCGCTCGGAAGCGACGGTGTTCGAAGCGATGCTGCTCAGTCGTGGCGGCTCGTTCTACGACGCCAAATTGTCCAAGGCGACGTTCAACGCACCGGCCGGGGTCGATGCGCTCGCCTATCTGGGCGACGGCGTCAAGGAAGGCTGGATTTATCGCGCCGCCACGCCGGCCGACCTGAACGACTTCGCCGCCGGGCGCGCGATGTTTACCATCGCCTCGACCACACTGATTCCCGCATACCAGCAGGCGATCGACGCCGCGGCGGCCAAAGGCGGCAAGACGTTCGAATGGGGCGTCGCTGCCCTGCCGCAGGCCGAGGGCAAGAAGCCGACCTTGATACTCGACGGCAGCAACATCGCCATGATGCGCGGGACGCCTGACAAGATGCAAGCGGCCTGGACGTTCATGCGTTGGCTGATGAGCCCGAAGGCGGCTGCCGCATGGACGCAGGCATCGGGCGCGTTGCCGGCGCGCGCAGCCGCGCGCGATCTGCTCAAAGACTACTTCGTCAAAGTGCCGGCCCAGAAGCAGGCGCTGGACGAACTGTCGCCGGTCGCGCACCCCGGTCCGGTCGTGCGCGCCAGCGCGGAGGTCCGGCAGTTGGCCGAGGGCGCCATCGCCGCCTTCGAGTCCGGCAAGACTGCGCCAAACGTTGCGCTGGACGATGCGGCCGCCAAAGCCACCGTGCTGCTTAACGCGAAGTAACCGGCGTCCGGCTGCGCATGTCGTCCACCCTCACCCTGCAGGCCAACCAGACCTTCCTGCTCGACTCGGCGCAGCCCGACGCCGACGCCGCGCACCTGTCCGTCGCGCCGTTCGCCGAGCTCGTCAAGACGCCCGGCCCCCTGCACCATTACCGGCTGACGCCGCTCTCGCTCTGGAACGCTGCGGCGGCGGGTCTGCCGGCCGCCGAAATCATCGCCACACTGGCGGCGTTCGCTGATCACCCGGTGCCGCCCGCCATGCGCGAGTTTATCGAGCGGCAGGTTGCCGCATACGGCCGCCTCTGGCTGGAAGACGACGGCGACGCACTGCTGCTGCGCTCCAACGATGCGCTGCTCCTGCACCGCGTCGCCGACGACCCAGCGCTAGCCGGCCTGCTGCAGCACAAGCTCGATGCGCACACCTGGCTGTGCGTGCCCGCCCAGCGCGGCAGCCTGAAGCGCGCGCTGCTGGCACTCGATTGCCCGGTGGACGACCGGGCGGCCTACCGCCCCGGCGCGCCGCTGGCAATCGAGCTGCGCGGCGAGCGCCTCGCGCTGCGCGACTATCAGCATGAGGCGGTGACGCGCGTGGTGCGCAGCGGCAGTGGCGTGGTCGTGCTACCGTGCGGCGCAGGCAAGACGGTCGTCGGCATTGGCCTGATCGCCGCGCACCAGACCGACACGCTGATTCTGACGCCCAGCATCGTGGCCGCGCGGCAATGGGCCGCCGAGTTGGCCGACAAGACGACGCTGCCGGCCGAGGCGATCGGCGAGTACTCCGGCGAGCGCAAGCAGGTGCGCCCGGTCACACTGGCGACTTACCAGGCGTTGACGCACCGGCCCGACACAGGCAGCGACGAACGTCCGCACCTGTCGCTCTTCCGCGCGCGCGACTGGGGCCTGATCATCTATGACGAGGTGCATCTGCTGCCCGCACCGGTCTTCCGCTTAGTGGCCGATCTGCAGGCGACCCTGCGGCTCGGCCTTACGGCGACGCTGGTGCGCGAAGACGCGCTGGAGCGCGACGTGTTCGCACTAATCGGGCCGACGCGCTACCAGGCCGGCTGGAAGCAACTGGAGCGTGCCGGCTGGATCGCTGAGGCGCTGTGTACTGAGGTGCGGGTGGCGTTGGACGGCGACGAGCGACTACGTTATAGCGCGGCCGGTTCTACGGAGCGGGCGCGCATCGCCGCCGAGAACGAGCGCAAGCACGGCGTGGTGCGCCGGCTGGCAACTCAGCATCGCGACGAGCCGCTGCTCGTGATCGGGCAGTACCTGTCGCAGTTACAGGGCATCGCAGCCGTGTTGAAGGCGCCGCTCATCAGTGGCCGCACGCCCAACGCCGAGCGCGAGGCGCTGTATCGCCGTTTCCGCCAGGGCGAAATCGCGCAACTGGTCGTCTCGAAGGTCGCCAACTACGCGATCGACCTGCCGGACGCCAGCGTCGCGATCCAGGTATCCGGCGCATTCGGATCGCGTCAGGAGGAGGCGCAGCGGCTCGGCCGCATCCTGCGCCCCAAAGCCGATGGCAAGCAGGCGCACTTCTACACGCTGGTCAGCACCGACACGGTCGAGCAGGTGCACGCCGCGCGCCGCCAGCGGTTCCTGATCGAGCAGGGTTACACTTACAAGATTGTTGCGGCGGGTTGACAACGAGACCTCACCGGTCCCGCAGCAATTCTCAATTTAGCTATGGACAGACACTTTCCAATGTCGGCTTGTCATGCGCTGATGCTCGGGTGCTTAGCATGCAAGTCGATTCGACGCGTACGTCGTGCTGCCCTCCCCCCGACCCCCTCCCAACTTCGTTGGGAGGGGGAGAGATTCGACGGGGATTGACGCGGCGGCTACGCCGCCGCGTCAATCCCCATTTCACTTTTCCCCTTCTCCCCCGCGCGCGCGGGGGAGAAGGG
>JACRMK010000015.1 GCA_016235055.1 Chloroflexota bacterium
GGACCAGCAATTCTCATTTTGGAGTCTGGCCACCAAGCTGCCCCCGACCCCCTCCCAACGAAGTTGGGAGGGGGTCGGGGGGAGGGCAGCATTACTTACTCGTCGAATCGGTTTGCGTGATAAACACCTGAGCACCAGCGCATGACAAGCCGCCATTGGAAAGTACCCGTCCAATGCCAAATTGAGAATTGCTGGCGATGGACGGGGATATATCAATGGTAACTGCTCACGGCCTGTCGGAATGATCGGAGCATGACCCGGGATTCCAGCCTTTTTGCACCATCTCGCGAAACGCCCGAAAGCCGTCATGTCATTTCGAAGCCGCGTAGCGGCTGAGAAATCCAGCCCGAACGGCTTGGAAAGACTTCTCGGTCGCTACGCGACCTCGAAATGACATCGCCGCACCGCAGTGATGGTGAAGCACATGCGCCCGTGAGCAGTTACTATCAATGAATTGTCGGCATGATGGCGGTGGCGCACTGCGGGTCGACACGCAGTGCGGCCCCTACGGGCGTGGGCGCGGAGACCACGCTTTACTGTTTGACGACCGCAGGGCCGCCGCAGTACAATGGGCCATTCCATCGCAGCGGGAGACATGCTATGACCACCGTATTGATCCTGCCGGGCTGGGACAATTCCGGCCCGGAGCACTGGCAGAGTCTGTGGGAAGCGGCGCACCCGGAATACCGCCGCGTGCAGCAGCGCGACTGGACGACGCCGCAGCGCGCCGACTGGGTCGAGACGCTCGGCCGCGCGGTGAGCGCGCACAACGATGACGTGGTGCTCGTGGCGCACAGCCTCGGCTGCATCCTGACGGCGCACTGGGCGTCCGAACACGGCCGGCCGATTCGCGGTGCGCTATTGGTTGCGCCCGGCGATCTGGATCGCAGCGGCGGGCATGACGCGCCGGGCTGGTCAGCGAGCTGGAGGCCGGTGCCGCTGGCGCGCTTCCCGTTCCCGAGCATCGTAGTCGGCAGTATGAACGACCCGTACTGCACGGCTGAACGGTCGGCGTTCTTCGCGGCGTCGTGGGGCAGCCGGCTCGTCAATATCGGCGCGCACGGGCATATCAACGTCGCGGCCGGATTCGGTTTGTGGCCGCAAGGCGAGTCGCTGTTGCAGGAATTGATCCGGTAGGCAACATCGAAAAGGGGAGGACAACCGATGGATGACAAGGTTCGAGAGTTTCTGATGAAGCATCACGCCGCCATCATGGCGACGATTCGCAAAGACGGCCAGCCGCACGTCGCGCGCGTGACGGTGGCGCTGGTGGATGGCAAGCTCTGGAGTTCGAGCACGCAGACGCGCCTGCGCACGCAGTTCCTGCGTCGCGACCCACGCGCCACGCTCTGTGTGCTGGACGAGGGCAATGCGGGGCGCTGGCTGGGTCTCGAGACGAAGGTGCGCATCCTCGATGGGCCGGACGCGGCCCGGCAGAACCTCGCCCTGCGGCGCGTCATCGCCGGCGACCCGCCCGACGTCGAGCAGTACCTGCGCGAGAAGATTGCGGAGCAGCGCTTGATCTACGAGTTCGAGATCGTGCACGCGTACGGGCAGTATTAGCGCCGAAGGCTGTGAGCGCGGCGCCGGCGGCGTCTACTGAGCGTGTCGTCCCCCGCAAGAACCACGGGCCGTCCCATTGGGACGGCCCGTGTATGGTCGCCGCGCCGGTTGCGGTATTGCAGCAGTTCTCATTTTGGAGTCGGCTGCCAATATGCCCCCTCATCCCCTGCCCCTTCTCCCCCGCGCGCGCGGGGGAGAAGGGGAAAAGCTGACGGGGAGGTGCGCGGCGGCGCAGCCGCCGCGCACCTCCCCTAAGAATCTCGCCCCCTCCCAACTTCGTTGGGAGGGGGTCGGGGGGAGGGTAGCGCCATTTTTTCGGCGGGCCAGCTTGCGTGACAAGCGCCTGAGAGCCAGCGCATCGCAAGCGGCATTGGAAAGTACCCGTACAAAGCCAAATTGAGAATTGCTGGCGGTATTGCCGTGGCCTTGACTTCTAGCCCGTCACATGATCCTACGCAGGCTCGGGCTGCGCGCGCATCATATCGCTGGCGATATTGACGATGATTTGCTCGGGATGCGCTTCGACGACTCTCAGGAAGGTGTCGACGACCTGCGGGTCAAAATGTCCGCCGCGGCAGCGCCGCAACTCGGCCAGTATCTCTTCCGCCGACATGGCGCGGTGATAAGGACGGTCGGAAGCCATCGCTTCAACGGCATCGCACAGGACGAGGATGCGCGCTTCGAGCGGAATCTGCTGGCCGCGCAAGCCGTCCGGGTAGCCGTTGCCATCCCACCGCTCGTGGTGGGCGCGCACGAACGGCGAGAGTAGCCGCAGGCTGGCCGAGGTATCCAGCAGGTCGGCGCCAATGGCGGCGTGGGTCTTGATGACCGTATACTCCTCGCTGGTGAGCCGGCCCGGTTTCTGAAGGATTTGCTCGGATATGGCCAGTTTGCCGATATCGTGCAGGAACGCCGCCTCGCGCAGCCGTTCGAGCCGTTCGGCCTCCAGACCCATCGTGGAGCCGACCGCGAGCGCATAGTCGGCGACCTTCCCGGCATGGCCGGCCACGTACGGATCCCGCGCATCAATGATCTTGCTGAGCGTGACGAACAACTCGCTGTTGAGCGTGCGAATGGCCGCGCTGGCGCTCTTCACTTCGTGGTTGGCGCGCGATAGCTCGGCGTTCATGCGCTTCAGCTCGCGGATGCTCGCGCTGGTCCGGTCGACATATTGTTTCTGGGTGTAGCGCAAGAGGAACAGCGGCAACGCAAAGGCGACGATGCTCAGAGGTCCGAACCAGCCCCAGAACAAGAACAAGATCACGCCGAGCGCGCCCAATACACCGTAGTGAGGCAACAGCCAGCGGTGGCGTTCCAGCCAGATGGTGCGGCTCGGCTGACCGGTTGTCAACCCCATGACGGCGGCGATCAGGCCCGTTTCGACCAGGAAGTAGCCGATCGCCGCAAAGATGCAGACGGTCATCAGCAGGAACAGGTTGTCGGCCTGGTTGGTCTCGTTCAAGAGCAGCATCGCCAGCGCCGGCAGCGCCCCGGCGAGGACGTGCACCGCCCAGTTGAAGGGCGCCTTGTACAGCGCGGTGCGCAACACGAAGCGACCTTCACGCGCCAGGGCGATGCGGTCGCCTATGGCGATGGCGGCGCTGACCAGCGCGACCGCCGGCAGGCCGCCCAGCAGAGCGGCCGCGAAGTTGGCGACAAATGACACGGAGATGGCGGCGTCGCCGTACAGATCGATATGGGAGACCTCGGTCGCCAGCGCCAGCAGCGCCAGCAGCCCAACGACGATCACATCGACGGGCGCATGCAGTGCGAATCCAAGCAGGCTGAGCGCGGCGGCTACCGTGATCACGCCGGCAACAAACAGCCCGAAGGGGGCCTGGGACGGTATGACGTTCCGCGCGGGAACGGACGCACTAGACGGTGCGGCGTCGCCGGATGGAAGTGGTGCGGAGGGCGCCGGTGCGCCGGCCGCCGGCGGCTGCGCCATGGCGGGCACCGGACGCGGGTTGAAGCGCACGAAACTGTGCGCTCGCTCCGCCTGCCCCGGGAACTGCAACTGGAGCGAATGCGGCACATCCGCTCCAAAGACGACGCAGTTGCGACCCTGGAGCTTGGCCTGATAGACGGCGATATCGGCTTCATGAATCAGCGAAATCGCGTTCTGTCCATCGGCGGGGAAGTTCGCGGCGCCGATGCTGAGCGTCACATGGATCGGATCGACACTGGTGGGAATCTGGAAGTTCGCCTCTTCGACCGCCCTGCGCAGGCGGTCGGCCAGCGCTTTGGCGCCCGGCTCGGTCGTTTCGGGCAGCACGATGGCGAACTCCTCGCCGCCGAAACGCCCCGCCAGGTCGCACTGTCTGGCCGTCTGGCGAATGATCTTGCCGATGTCGGCCAGCACCGCATCGCCGGCCAGATGGCCGTAGGTGTTGTTCACATTGCGCAGCAAATCCAGGTCGGCCATCAGGATGGTCAGTGGGCGGCCATAACGTTGTGATTTGTCCAGCTCTTCGGTGAACGCCTTCATGAAATACTTGGCGTTGAACAGACCCGTCTTGGAGTCGATCGATGCTTCTTTCTGTAGCTCCGGTACCTGCAGGGCGCGATAGAGTAATGGCAGAATGCCGAGCGCCGCCGCGATCAACCAGGGATCGGTGGCCCAGACCGACGAGAGCATGAACCCCAGGGTCAACAGCAGCAGGTCGCCGGCCAGGTTCCAGCCTTCTAGCACCCCGGACGCGCGCAGCGAGAGTCCGCGGGCGAACCAGATCGCCCCACCGATCAGCAGATGGTTAAAGACGACGTACGCGATGGCGGCCAGGGCAAATGGCGCCAGCATCGACTGCCAGCCGCTGACGGCCAGCGCGGCGCGCAGCAGCAGGAAGCCCTCGCGCGCGGCGAGGGCGGAGATGAGGTGCGCCGCAATATTGAAGGGCTGGATGTACCAGTTGCGCAGTTCGTTGGCGTTGGTCAGGCGCTCCTTGATCCATTCGACGAGGTAGGCGATGATGATCGTGAGCGCCAGCAGGTTGACGGGCAGGACGACCAGCGAGATTGCGATGAAGATGAGTGTGGCGTAATAGGTTTGGCGACCGGCGACGACCTTGAACATTTGGGCCGCGGTCGTCATGGTGACGAGCGCAACAAACGGCATGAGGTCCGCCCCGTTGACGGGCGTCCCGAAGCTGGGCCATACCAGAGCGCTCCCGGCGACCATCACCGCGAACACATAGAACCACGCGCTGCGCTTCACGGCATATCGTCCTTATGCAATCCGAAGTTGAAGGCCTCACGGGATCGGTTGCCGGCCGTCAGGTGGTCCTCGCTCGGCGGAGGCCAACGCCTCATAAGGCGCTCCGAGGAGGATTATGCCAGTTCAGCGGGCTTCGATCAAATAGGCTCGCAGGGAAAATGGGCGGGGCGTGCCGCTCAGCCGTCGCCGCTCGCCGTGCCGCATTGCGCGACCCTGCCGTGCGTGGCCCCGGGCAGGATGTATGCGCCGCCATACGCCGCGGACGATTCGCAGCGTTGGCTTTCAGGCGCGTCACAAGGAGGAGCACGGTCCAACACGACCAGGTCGTTCGGCTTCAGAGCGTCGAATCCATATGCGTGATCACCGGACCGCACCGCCGCACGAACGGAGGCGCCCCGCATGGCCGTTCCCACGGGAACGGGGTTGCGGGGCGCGTTTGTGTCGTGGATCAGGGCGGACATCAGCCAGTGGTGCGGGCCGGCGTTTGGACGGATAGTACCGCGATACACCGGTTTGGCTTCAGCGCCTGATCCTGCTTTCGTCCGATAGGGTCACTGTCTGTGTGCGCCGCAAATGCCTAGTTACCCCAGTAGTCACTGCCCCAGTTCACCGAGCCCCAGTTGACGCTGCCCCAGTTCACCGAGCCCCAGTTGACGCTGCCCCAGTTCACCGAACCCCAGTTGACGCTGCCCCAGGTCACAGGATTCGAACCGGTCCACAGTAGTTTGCTGGCACGCATGCCGGTGTTCGCCGTCTGCGAACTCGAGCCGGCTACGGCGTCATGGACATTGAGGTACGGCGCGCCGTTGCCCTGCGCGAACGGCCGCGCGGAGCTGCGCAGGCGATGCTTGACCTGGTCCGGATTCAGGTTGGGGTTCGCCTGCAAGACCAGAGCGGCAGCGGCGCTCACCATCGGCGCGGCCATCGATGTGCCTGACATGCGGAAGTAGTAGCGCGAGACGACGTTGGCGGGGTGTCCCGTGCCAAGCGTTGTCGAGTCCGTGAGCATCGAACTGACGATGTTGCGGCCCGGCGCGACCAGATCGGGCTTGCTGAAGCCATCGCTTGTCGTGCCATATGCCGAAAATGACGCCAGCGCGTCGTCACCGGTGGAGGCGGTGCCTTTGTCGTCCACGGCGCCGACCGTGATCACGAACGGGTCGTTGGCGGGCGGATACAGGCCGTTGCTGCCCGTGTTGCCGGCCGACACCACGACGACGATGCCATTGAACCAGAGGACTTCGACGGCCGCGTCGAGGGCGCTGACATCGTACGACTCGATGACATTGCTGTTCATCGACAGGTTGACAACGCGGATGCCGGTGCTGGCGCGGTTGTCGTTGATCCACTGCAACCCGTTCACGACATCCGAGGTCGCCGCCTGGCCCTGACTGTTGGCGACCTTGACGTTCACCAGTTTGGCTTTGGGCGCGATACCGATATACTGGCCCGAGTTGCTGGAACCGTTTCCGGCGATGATGCCAGCCACATGCGTGCCGTGGCCGTTCTCATCGCCGGTCGTTGACACGGTACTGTTGAATTCGATGCTGTATTTGATGCGGTTGGTGCTATCGCCGGGGTTGCTGAGGCTGGAGCGCAGATCATAGACACTGGCGATGCCACTATCCACGACGGCGACCGTCACGGAGCTGCCCTGATAGCCGTCGCTCCAGGTTTCGTCCGCATCGATGGCGCGGATGTAGGCGTTCACCAGGCGGCCGGTGACGACCGAGCCATCCGGGCCGCCTGCTTCGATCATGGCGCTGTCGAGGCTGACCCAGCGCACACCGTCGGTGCGCGCCAGCGTGATGGCCGCGCTGGCCGGTAACGCGGCGGCGAACGCGTTGATGATGTGCAGGTCTTTGGTGATGGCGCCGCCCAGTCGCGTCACCGCCTCCTCGACGGGCTGGGCCGCCGCCGTCTTCTGCACGATGACGCTCACCAACTGCGCCGGCGCCCGCGCGGCCAGCACGCGCAGTTCCGGCTGGGCGCGCAAAAAGACCTGCGCCGGGGCCGCGCCCGCGGCCAGCAGGCCCAGTACGAGGGCGAGCGCCATGACGCGTCCCACGCGGCTCGCGCGCCGGGTCCAGTTAATGCTTCGCAAACAACAAGTCACCATGTGAGCCCCTTGTGTGATATCTGGGGCAGCGGCCGCCACAAACGAAAAACCCGACTGCTCGTCGGGTTCCGGTCTGTGGCTGGGCTGCCATCTGCGATGTACTGCGGGCAACTCACAGTCATTCGGTAACCCGGCCATCCCACAGCGTGGGACCCGATGGTTTTGCGTCCTCGCCTTGCGGCGAGTTTGCCTTTATCGCGACTGTTTTCTATACGCAATCTATACGGTTGTAGAACCATTATATCAGCATCACATGCGAAAGTCTATTAAGATTCGCATTACGCAGCAGTTCTCAATTTGGCTTTGGCCGGTACTTTCCAATGCCGGCTTGTCATGCGTTGGCGCTCAGACGCTTAGCGCGCAAGCCGATTCGGCGAGTACGTCGTGTTGCCCTCCTTCCGACTCCCTCCCAAGAAGTTGGGAGGGGGTGCGATTCGATGGGGATTGGCGCGGCGGCGTAGCCGCCGCGCCAATCCCCATTCATTTCTCCCCTGCTCCCCCGCGCGCGGGGGAGCAGGGGCCAGGGGATAAGGGGGCAACCTGATGGACAGACTCCAAAATGAGAATTGCTGCGCATTGCGCACGGTCATTCAAGGGTCATAGTGCATCGCCATAATCCGACGAGCCGTACGCTGAGCGGCACACGACGCCGTCGAAGCGTGCGTGCATTTCCATGCCCTTCGACGGCGTTTTGTGCCGCTCTGGGCACGATCGCCAAGTTTGTCAAAGGAACTGAAAGCACCGGGCCGATCTGCCTAACCCACGTTTGCTCCCTGGTGTACGGGCGGCTCGAAAACAGCCTGCGTTAAGCCCAATGCCAAAGCACGACCGGGCAACGCCGAGTTCTGGCTCTTCGCATGTGCGAGACTGACAGGCGTTGGGTATCATTTTATCCTGCGAAGTGCTCTAGCTCGGCCAATCCGTGATACCGGCATACTACGTTCCACCATGACGAGCGTCTGAGTTCCGACCGTGTCCCGGCCTACTCCGCCGTGATACGCTGCTTGCCGTTCAGCCCGTGCCGCCCCATAATGAAGTTTGGCAACAAGCGGTTATGGATTGAGGTGCGACATGGGGCTTATCGGCCGTTTCCTTGCGGACGCAACGCGTCTGGCCGCGGCGGCACGCACGACCGGCAATGACATGCGTGTCTCTCAGGTCTTGGTAGAGAGCGCGCGGGCAACCGCGGGTGCCGTGCTGGAGAAACTGCATACGACGGCCTCCGGCTTGACCTCCGCCGAAGCGCTGTTACGGCAAAAGCAGTACGGCGCGAACGAGGTGGCGCGCGAGAAGTACCCCGGCCTGCTGGAGCGCCTTTGGACTAATGTCAAGAACCCATTGGTTATCTTGCTGGCGGTGCTGGCGCTGGTCTCCTACCTGACCGGCGATGTGCGCTCGACGGTTGTCATCAGCCTGATGGTCGTGCTGGGCATTGTGCTGCGCTACGTTCAGGAAATGCGCGCGGACCATGCTGCGGAGCGCCTGCAGGCGATGGTGAAGACGACGACCACGGTCCTGCGCGATGGCGACCGGCGCGAACTGCCGCTCCAGGAGCTCGTGCCGGGCGATATCGTCATGCTGTCGGCGGGCGACATGGTTCCGGCTGACGCGCGACTGCTGACGGCCAAAGACCTGTTTCTTAACCAGGCAGCGCTCACCGGCGAGTCGATGCCGGTGGAGAAGACGGCGGCCGCCGCGCCGCCGGAGATTCAGAATCCGCTGGAGATGCCGGACATCTGCTTTCTCGGCTCGGACGTCGAGAGCGGTTCGGCTACGGCGGTCGTCGTGCACACCGGGCACGACACCTATTTCGGTTCCCTGGCGGCGAGTATCGTCGGGGAGCGCCAGCTCACCAGTTTCGACAAGGGCGTCAACGGCTTCACCTGGCTGATGATCGGTTTCATTGCAGTGATGACGCCCACGGTGTTCATCCTCAACGGGCTGAGCAAGGGCAACTGGATCGAAGCGTTCCTGTTTGGCCTGGCCGTGGCCGTGGGACTCACGCCCGAAATGCTGCCGATGATCGTGACGATGAACCTGTCCAAGGGCGCCATCGAAATGGCGCGTCACAAGGTAATCGTCAAACGTTTGAACGCCATTCAGAACTTCGGCGCCATGGACATGCTGTGCACGGACAAGACCGGGACGATTACGCAGGGCCGGATTATCCTGGAGAAGCATCTCGACGCCTCGGGGCAGGAGAGCGACGAAATGCTGGAGTACGGCTACCTCAACAGTTATTACCAGACCGGCCTCAAGAACCTGATGGACGTGGCCGTGCTCGACCACACGCATCTTGAGGAGCAAGTTGTATTCCGGCGCCAATTCCGCAAAGTGGACGAGATACCGTTCGACTTCAAGCGCAAGCGTATGTCGGTGGTCGTCGCGGGCGACGATGGCGTGCCCCTGTTGATCTGCAAGGGCGCGGTGGAAGAGGTGCTCGATATCTGCAACCGGGTGGAGGTGCGCGGCCAGGTGTTGCCGCGGCTGCCGGAGCACGACCAGCACCGCCGCACGCTGGTCGACCGCCTGAACATGGAAGGGTTTCGGGTGATCGCGCTGGCGTACAAAATGGCGTCCGCCGTCGAAACGGGCCACGCTTTCACTGTGAGCGACGAAAACGACATGGTGCTGAAAGGCTTTCTGGCGTTTCTTGATCCGCCAAAAGACTCGGTACTCGATGCGCTGGCGCAGCTCAAGCAGTATAACGTCGGCGTCCGCATTTTGACCGGCGACAACGAGTTGGTGACGCGCACGATCTGCCGCCAGGTCGGGCTGATCGTCGACCAGGTCATGCTCGGCCCGGCCATTGAAGCGTTGAATGACGCACAACTGGCGGCGGCCATCGAGGGGACGACGATTTTCGCCAAGCTGTCACCGGCGCACAAAGAGCGCATCATTCACGCGTTGCAGGCGAACGGGCACGTCGTCGGCTTCCTGGGCGACGGCATCAACGACGCACCGGCGCTCAAAGCGGCGGACGTGGGCATCTCGGTCGATTCGGCGGTGGACATGGCCAAAGAATCGTCCGACATCATTCTGCTGGAGACCAGCCTGCTCGTGCTGGTACAGGGCGTGATCGAAGGACGCCGGGTCTTCGGCAATATCACCAAGTACATCCGGATGGCGGCCAGTTCGAACTTTGGCAACATGTTCAGCGTGGTCGGTGCAAGCATCTTTTTGCCGTTCCTGCCGATGCTGCCGATTCAGGTCTTGCTGAACAATCTGCTGTACGATTTTTCGCAGACGTCGATCCCGACGGACTCGGTCGACGCCGAATGGTTGGCCCGGCCGCGCAAATGGGCGCTGGGCGAGCTCCGCCGGTTCATCGTCCTGATCGGCCCCATCAGTTCGATCTTCGACTACCTGACGTTCGGCATCATGTTGTGGGTGTTCGACGCGTGGAGCCGCCCGGAGTTGTTTCACACCGGCTGGTTTGTCGAATCGCTATTCACGCAGACGTTGATCATTCACGTCATCCGCACCAACAAGATTCCGTTCTTACAGAGTCGCGCGAGCGGCGTGCTGATGACCACGTCGCTGGTCATCGTGGCGATCGGCGCATGGCTCACCGTCTCGCCGTTTGCCGACCCGCTAGGGTTCGTCGTGCTGCCGCCGCTCTACTGGCTGCTGCTGGCGGTGATGCTGTTGGCCTATGTCGTGTTGACGCAGTGGGCGAAGGGGTATTTCATACGCCGGTACGGGGAGTGAGTGCGCCGCTGAGCCCCGGCGCGAACTCGCGTGGTTTTGCAGGTGCATTGACGAACGGGGATCCGATCGTCTGCGTGGCCGACGATTTGCCGTAAGCCCCTCTCAGTTGTATTCTGTAGCGCAAGCACGAGGCGCGTTCAGAGTCCTGGGAGGGGCATATGATCAAGGCGCTGTCCGTTTTGGTTGTAACGTGTGTGTTCGTGTTCGTGCTATTTGCCGCGTTGAGCCATGCATCCGGGGGGGCGTCCGCGTTGCTCGCTGCGCCGGCTGATGCACGTTTCGTCGTCAATAGCGCGCTCGACACGGTCGACGCCAGCCCCGGTGACGGCCAGTGCCTGGATGCGTCCAACCAGTGCACGCTGCGCGCCGCCGTGATGGAAGCGAACGCGCAGGCCGTGGCGTCGTTCAGCAGCCGGTTCACCATCACCCTGCCATCCACCCTCACGCTTGTTTTTCCACTGTATATCAACGGCGTGGGCGAGGAAGCCTCCGCAAGCGGCGACCTCGACATCAAATCGAACTTGACCATCGAAGGACGCCCCGGCGTGGCGACGATCGACGGCTCGCTGCTGAATGACCGTGTTCTCGACATTTTCAGTGTGTACACGGTCCGTCTGGCCAATATCGTCGTCCGCCATGGCGTGTCGTCGGCGGTCGGGGCCGGCATCAGCAATGGCGGCGCATTGGTGCTGGACAACGTATCCGTGCTGTCCAATACGTCGGCCTCTCGCGTGGCCTTGGGCGGCGGCATCTACAATTCGGGTCGGATCGAGATGTTGAACAGTGTCGTGCGAGGCAACCTCGCCAGCGGCGCCAGCCCGACGACGACAGTGGCCGGGCGCGGCGCGGGCATTTACAACCTGGGCCACCTGACGATGACGTCCAGTAGTGTGCTGAGCAACAGCCTGGTCGTCAGCGGCACCGGCGGCGATGGCTCCGGCGCGGGCATCTACAATATAAACGTCGATCTGGTGATGAGCGCGAGCGTCATTGCCGGCAACGTCATTACCGCCAATGGCGGCACGACCGGCTATGGCGCAGGACTGTACAACTACCAGTCGGCGGCTGCGCTCATTAGCAGCACCGTACGCGCTAATCGCGGCGCCGATCGGGGTGGCGGTATCTACGTCTATGCGAGCACCGTCTCGCTCGAGCGCTCCACCATCGGCTTCAACAGTTCGTTGCTATACGGGGGCGGCATTGACAACCCGAACGGCATTATCACGCTATCGCGCAGCACGGTTGCCTTTAACCAGTCGTTCAACGGCGGCGGCATTCACAACGCCTATCGCGCCCGCGTGCTGGCAAGCACCGTGTATGCCAACGAAGCGGCCAACGGCGGCGGCCTCTACAATGACGGCGTGCTGACGGTGACCAACAGCACGCTCTACGGTAACAAAGCGGACGACTTCGGCGGCGCACTGTACAACAGCCTGACGACCACGCTTAACAGCGCCACCGTGTGGTTCAACTTCGCCGATTTCGACCACAACGCGACCGGCGCGGGCGGCGGCCTGTTTAACGTCAACGTCGCGACGGCCCGCGTGGCCATGCACAATACGTTGCTGTACAACTTTGACTTCAGCGGCCATTCGCCCGATTGCGCCAACCACTATTTTTCGACCGGCTACAACATCGTGTCCGACGGCACGCAGTGCCTGATCACTATCGTGAGCGGCGTCGATTTCATCTACCCGGCCCCGCCGATCGGCTTCCTGCTGGACAACGGCGGCCCGACCTGGACGGCGGCGCTGCCCCTCGCCAGTGTGGCGGTGGATCACGCCGACCCGGCCGGCTGCCGCGATGAGCATGGCGCGTTGCTTGCTACGGATCAGCGCGGTCTGGGGCGGCACGTGGACGCCGACCTCAACGGCTCGGCACGCTGTGATGTCGGCGCGTTCGAAGTTCAGTTGCCGGTGTATTTGCCGCTGATCCGGCGCTAACGATTTCGCACCGCCACCCGGTTGATCCACGGCGCGGCGCGCGTCGCCTTCGCCTCCGGCGCGTCGTTCCAGGCCTCGACGATCGTGAAGCCGGCGTCGCGCAGGGCGTCGTCGAGTGCCTGTTCTTCCCAGAAGACGAAGTAGCGCGGCGCGGCGATGATCGGCAAGGTGAACTTCTCGCCGCTGCCGCCTTTGACGCCGATATAGAGCGCGCCGCCCATCTTCAACACACGCGCGAACTCGCGCAGGGTCGCGGGCGCATCGGCGCGCGGCACGTGTAGGAACGACGCACAAACCCACAGCCCGTCGGCGCATGCATCCGCCAGCGGCAGGCGCCGCATGTCGGCCAGCAGCAGCGGCGCGACGCCGAGCGCCTGCGCCTCGTCGAGCAGGCCGCGCGAGAGGTCCAGTGCGATGGCACGCCGTCCCCGGCGCTGCCATTCCAGCGTATGCCAGCCCGGCCCCGCACCGATATCGACGATCAGCCCGCCGGCGGGCATATGTAGCGCCATCGCCTCGAACGGGCGCGGCATCTGATGGTTGCGGTTGCGCGCCACGAACGCGGCGGCGTCCTCGTCGTACACGCGAATCGTCTCTTTGGTTGAATCAAGACCCTTCGGGTTTTCAAAACCCGAAGGGTCTGGGTTTCTATTTTCTGTCCTCATGACGATGCGCTCGCATAGAAGCGCAGGGCGAAGCGCCAGAACGCGGCGCTGGCGAAGAACAGCGCGATGGCCATGGCGATGCCGTACAGCGCGCTGCCCGCGTCGAGCCGGCTGACCAGCGCGGCGGCCGGTATCGTCGTGATGAACGCGATCGGTATGATGAACGTCAGGAACATCTGCAGCGCGCCGCGATAGACGCTGACCGGGTAGCGCGCCGCCTCATAAAAGGCGTAGATCAGCTCGCTGATGTTGTCCACGCGCACCAGCCAGAACGCCGTCGTCACCAGCATCAACCAGAGCGCGTACAGGATGACGGCTGCCGCCGCGAGCATCAGCACGAACAGCGCGACCGCGCCGGGCGAGACGCTCGCGCCCATGTGCCAGAGCGCATACACTACGATCACCAGCCCCATCACGATATCCAGCAGACGCCACAGCACCACCGTGCGCGTGCTGGCGAGGAACTGCGAGTTGACCGGCTTGGTCAGGATGAAATCCATCGTTCCGTTGCGGATGTGGTTGCCGATCTCGGAGATGTTCGGCTGCAGAAACGCCTGCATGTAGCCGTTCGCGAGTTGGAACAGGCCGACGACGATCATCGCTTCGTCGTACGACCAGCCGCCGATCTGACTCGTGTGGTTGAAGTAGACCTGCAGCCCGATCAGCGACCAGAACAGCCAGAACACGCTCATCAGCACGTTGACGACGAAGTTGGTGCGGTACTCTAATTCGGAGAGCAGCGCGTTCTTGTAGAACGTGGCGAGCAGTCGAAAGTATCTCATGGTTGGAATAAATCCGCCGCTTTGTCAACGGATAGAAAACGGATAAACGGATAGAGACCGCGTAACAGGCATCAGCCTATCTGCACGAGGATGTCGCCGTGCAGCCCGCTTATCCGTTGTCGCCCTGTTACCAAGTCACCTTGCCACCCGGTCATCTTGTCATCCGGTCATCTCTTCATCTTGTCATCCCGTCACGCTCCGACCGCGGAATACGCCTGCAGGCCCTGCCGCCAGAGCACAGCGTACAAGCCAAGGAAGAGTGCGAGCCAGGCCGCCTGGACCGTGAAGCCTAGCAGCATCTCGTCTGGCGACACGCGCCCCAGCAGGATCTCGACCGGGAACGACAGTGTATATCGGAAGGGTAGGTAGAGCGATAGTTGCGGGATCGGCGCCGGGAAGAGGGCGATCGGCGCGACGATGCCGCCGAGCAGGCTGCGGAAGGCGTATTCCAGTTCGTTGATCGAATCGGCGTGCGTGATCCAGAAGTTGAGCAGGCCGATGCAGTACGACGTCAGGAAGTTGATGCCGAACGACAGCATGAGCGCAAGCACGAAGAGCGCCAGCGACGCCGGGCTGAGGTCGTACTGTGCGCCGGCCAGCCACGCGATGATGCCGAGCGGCACGATCAGGATCGGCAGGCGGAAGATGCGGTCGCCAAGGTGCGTCGTCAGGTAGTCGTGGATTGGGTTGAGCGGCTTGAGCAGCTTCGGTGAGAGCAGTCCTTCGCGGATGCCGTACTCCAGTTCGTGGTAGACCCACGAGCCGTTCATGTGCCGTACGAAGATCGCCAGCAGGTAGTACGCGACGAAGTCGGCGGACGAATAGCCGCCGACCGGGCCGTCGGCGGCGACCGCCAGCCAGACGGCCAGGCTGATCAGCGGCGATGTGCTGATCAGCATCCAGATGATGATCTGCGCGCGGTACTCCAGGATGCCCTGCCAGTTGGCGCGCAACAGGGCCAGGTACTTACGCCGCATCGGCCTGTCCCTCGCCGGCGAAGACGCGACCGATCACTTCCTCAATCGCCGGCTCCTCGATCGTCAGGTCGGCGATCGGCAGCTCGGCCAGCATGCGCGCTGTGATAATCGATGTTTGCTCGCGCGGTACCAGCAGTTCGGCGTTCAGCCCCTCCTGGCGGCGCACCTCGCCGTATGCTGACAGGTCGTGCCCGGCGGGCAGTTCCGCGAAGTCCACGCGCACCAGCTTGTACGGCGCGATCTTCTCGGCCAGCGCGCGCAGCCCGCCGTCGTAGATCAACTTGCCCTCGTTGATGACGATCACGCGCTTGCAGAGCGCCGTCACATCGGCCATGTAGTGCGATGTCAGGATCACCGTGGCGTTCCAGCGCTGGTTGTACTGCGCGACGAACTGCCGGATGTTCGTCTGCATCGTCACGTCGAGGCCGATCGTCGGCTCGTCGAGGAAGAGCACACGCGGGCGGTGCAGGAGCGCGGCCGCGAGCTCGCACTTCATGCGCTCGCCGAGCGAGAGCTTGCGCACCTGTTTCTTTAATAATGGTTCGAGGTCAAGCAGTGCCGTCAGTTCGCCAAGCATCGCCTTGAATTGCGCGTCCGGAATCTCATAGATCGCTTGGTTGACGAGGAACGTCTCGATGGCCGGCAGATCCCACAGCAGTTGCTGCTTCTGACCCATCACGAGCGTGAACTGGCGTAGGTAGGCCGGTTTGCGGTCGTACGGCGTATAGCCCAGCACACTGACCGTGCCGCGGGTCGGATACAGCAGGCCCGACAGCACCTTGAGCGTGGTCGTCTTGCCGGCGCCGTTCGGCCCGAGGAAGCCGACGACCTCGCCCGCTTCGATGCGGAAGCTCAGGTCGTCCACCGCCTTGACGTCCTCGTACTTGCGGCTGATGAATGAGCGCAGCGAGCCGATCAGGCCGGGCTCTTTCTGGTGCGTCTGGTAGTATTTGCAGAGGTGCTGTACGTCGATGATCGGTGTGTCTGGCAATGCATGCACATCCTTCACGAGATTGTGAGAGGATTCTACCACAAGGTGTGCGTAGGGTCGGTCGCCCCGGGCGACTTGTTTGACCTTCGACTTATGGAACAAACCCGCCTGCTCCGTCGTCTCCATGGTGAGACCGATTATCGGAGGAGTGTGGTATGCAGACGAACATCAACCGGCCGCTGACGCTGCCGGAGCAGAGTGCGCACAGGGCCGCCGTCGTGCGCGTGGCGCGCCGCTCGCCGCTGGAGGGACTGGCCTGGGCGATGGCCGGGCTGGTCGCGCTGTCCGTCGGCGCGGCGCTCGTGCTGGGCGTCGCGCTGGGTGTGGCCTGGTTCAACGGCGACACGATTCTTCCGGGTGTGCGTGTCATGGGCATGCCGCTGGGTGGCATGAGTTCGGCCGAGGCCGAGGCGTGGCTGGCGACGGAATGGCGGATGCGCGGGATTGACGTATGCGCCGGCGGCGCATGCCGCCGCGTCGCGCCGGAGTCGCTCGGCTTCACGTTCGACGCGCCCGCCACGGCGGAGTTTGCTCAGCGCGCCGGGCGCGACGAACTGGACGTCGACCGCGTGCTCGCCGCGCTGCGTGGCGTGGATGTGCCGCCGGTTATCCGTTTTGACGAGGGCACGGCGGAGCGGGGGCTCAAAACGCTGTCGGTCGATTACGCGAAAGCGCCAGTCAATGCCGGTATCCGTCTCGACAACGGTGTGCTCGTCGTAACGAAGCCGGTCGTCGGCCAGTCGCTTGACGTGTCCGGAACGCTGACAGCGTTGCGCGCCAACCCGCTGTCGACGCTCGACGCCGGGCGGCTCGACCTGCGGCTGGTCGCGGTGCCGCCCGCGCTGAACGACGCGAGCGTGTTCGAGCGTGCGGCTACACAGTTGCGTATCGCGCCGGTCAACGTGCGCACGTATGACCCGATCACTAACAAGACGTACACCTGGACCGTCGGCGCGGATGTCTGGTACGGCTGGCTCTCGCTTGACCCGTCCGCGGCACCGGCCTGGCGCTTCAACGCGACTCTGGCAAGCACTTGGCTGACCACGCAGGCGTCGGCGCTGGACGGCTGGCAGTTCGTCGATGCGAAGTCCGGCAGTGCCGCGCTGGAGAACGCCATCCGGCAGAAGCAGACCGCCGTGAACCTGCGCGTCTATCACTCTGCGCGCAAGCACACGGTCAAACGTGGCGAAACGATTGCGTCGATCGCGCAGAAGTATGGCATGCCGTACCCGTACATTCAGGCGGCCAACCCGGACGCCGATGGCGTGTTGATGCCCGGCGATGTGCTCGTGATCCCGTCGCCCGACACGTTCGTGCCGCTACCGGTCGTCGAGCACAAGCGGATTATCGTGAGCATCGCGGCACAGACGATGCGTGCCTATGAGGATGGCGCGCTCAAGTGGGAGTGGGCAGTCAGCACCGGCATCGCATCAAGCCCGACGACGCCGGGGGTGTACCAAGTGCAGTCGCACCAGCGCAGCGCCTTCGCCAGCATCTGGAACCTGGACATGCCGTACTTTCTCGGCATCTACAAGCCGGTGCCGAGCTCGGACTTCATGAACGGCTTTCACGGCTTCCCGAAGCGCAACGGCACACAGGTGCTCTGGACCGGCAGTCTCGGCAAGCCGGTGACGTACGGCTGTATCCTGCTCAGCACGACGAACGCGCAACTGCTGTACGACTGGGCCGAGGACGGCGTGGTGGTGGAGATTCAGGCGTAGCGGAGAATCGTCATGCTGAACGCGAAGGAGAGGCCGGCAGAATTCTGAGCGCCGCGCGCGTGAAGCATCTGAGCCCGTGCTCACAGGATTTTTGGCGCGTGGCCGCTCACAGACTTCAGGTCCTTCGCGCGCGTGGTCCCGCATGATCGTTGGGTGTTGCGTCCGCGCTCAGGATGACAAGCTTCGCACATGGGTTGATTACTGCATGGCCGCCCGCTTCACGGCTCGTAGCCACTGCGCATACAATATCTCACGCTGCGACTCGCGCATCTGCGGCTCGTAGCGTGCGGCACAGCGCCAGGCGGCCGCGATGTCGTCGAGCGTCCACCAGCCGAGCGCCAACCCCGCTAACAGCCCCGCGCCGCGCGCGGTCGTCTCCGTGTCGGCGGCGACCTCGACCGGCACGCCGAGCATGTCGGCCTGAAACTGCATCAGGAACTCGTTGCGGGTGGCCGGGCCGTCCGCGCGCAGGGTGCCCGGCGCGGTCTGCCCGTCGGCCTGCATCGCCGCGACTACATCACGCACGCGGTAGGCGATCCCTTCCAGCGCGGCGCGCACGATATGGTACCGGCTGCTGCCGCGTGTCAGGCCGCCGATAAAGCCGCGCGCGTCGGCTTTCCAGTGCGGCGCGGCCAGCCCGGCGAATGCCGGCACCAGATAGACGCCGCCGTTGTCGGGTACCGACTGCGCCAGCGCGGCGCTCTCGTCCGGGTGCGTCATGATCCCCAGCCCGTCGACCAGCCACTGCACCGCCGCGCCGGTTGTGTAGACGCCGCCTTCGAGCGCGTAGGCGGTCCGGTCGGGCAGCGACCAGGCCAGCGTTGTGATCAGCCCCTGAGCGGAGAGGCGCGGCGTGTCCCCGATGTTCATCAGCACGAACGTGCCGGTGCCGTAGCTCGCCTTGACCATTCCCGGTTGCAGGCACGCATGTCCGAACAGCGCCGCCTGCTGATCAACCATCAACCCCATCACGGGCACCGTATCGGCATATCCCGGCAAGTCGATCTCCCCGGCGATCCCCGCGCACGGCGCGAGGACGGGCAGCATCGCGCGCGGGATATCGAATAGTGTCAGCAGTTCGTCGTCCCATTCGCGGCGGCGCAGGTCGAGCAACAGCGTGCGCGACGCGGTCGTGCGGTCGGTCAGGTGCAGGCGGCCGCCCGACAGGTTCCAGAGCAGCCAGGTGTCGGTCGTGCCAAGCACAAGCTCGCCCGCTTCAGCGCGCGCCTGCCCGTTGGGCGTGTGGTCGAGCAGCCAGCGCACCTTGCTGGCGGAGAAGTACGAATCGAGGAAGAGGCCGGTACGCGCGTGAACGCGCTCTCCCGCGCCATCCGCGGCCAGCGCCGCGCACCAATCAGCCGTGCGGCGATCCTGCCAGCCGATCGCATTCCCGAGCGGTGCGCCGCTCGTGCGGTCCCAGATGAGCACCGTCTCGCCCTGATTTGCCAGCCCGGCCGCGCCGATGCGCGTGCCGGGCGGGAGCGCGGCGAGGCAGCGCTCAATCGCTGTCTGCGTAGTGCGCAGGATGTCGGCCGGGCGCTGCTCGACCCAACCCGGCTGCGGGTAGATCTGCGTCAACTCGGCCGTGCCGGCCGCCACGATCTGCATGTCACGGCCGATGGCGACAGCCTTGGTGCGCGTCGTGCCGTGGTCGATGGCGAGAACGACATCCACGGCGCTACACGCTGACGTTGCCCATCAGCATCATCGAATAGAACGCGCGGAACACCATCATGAAATCCTCGTGACGGTATTCGAGCGTGGTGGCCGAGATGCGCGTGGCGCCGGGCAGGTACTCGGCGCGGTCGGCCTGCGATGAGCGCGCAAGCTGGAACCGCAGCGTGACCGGCTTCTGCAGTGTGTACGGCGTGTGTGGCCGCGCCAGCGCGCGCTGGGCCGCCTCGCGGATCAGTTGCTGCGCGCGCGATGGGTGCACACTGATCGCCGCCACGCGCGAGACCGCCTGCTTGACCTGCACCAGTTCGATATGGTCGCCGAAGAACTCGCGCGCCTGCGCGCACGCCGTCTGGTCGCCGGTCAGCAGGGCGACCGGCACGCCGTAGTAGCCGGCCAGTGCGCCGTTCATACCGTACTCGCCAACCTCGATGCCGTTCAGCCAGACGCCCTGCACCAACTGCGGCCCGGTGAAGGTGTGGTCGATCGAGGCGTACTGCGAGCCGGCGCGCGCATGGTAGCCGGTGAAGAAGACGGCGTCGAAGCTCCGGTCGAGACCGGCCATCATCGCCCCCATCTTGATGTTGCCGCTCAGCAGGGTCGCGGCCGGGTTCAGGTCTTCGATGATGATGTTGTTCATGCTCCAATGCGAGTCGTTGACGAGGATCTCCTGCGCGCCGGCGGCGAGCGCGCCGTCGATCGCCGCGTTCACCTCGGCGGTCATCAGCCGGCGCATGCGCGACCATTCCGGCGTCAGCGGCTCGGTCTCGGCGCCCGCGGTCACGCCGGCCACGCCTTCAATATCGGCACTGATGTAAAGTTTCATGCATGGTTCTCCTGTAAGCAAAAGATAAACGCCAAGACACAAAGACACCAAGATATGTTTTCTTTGTGCCTTTGTGTCTTGGTGTTGGATTCTTAAATGGACCAGCCGCGCGCCGAGACGACCAGTGGCTGGCTGTCCGGCGCGCCGATTCTGACGGGTACATCGACGCTGCGGTGCGGTTTGGCGACGACGGCAAAGGCGCGGCCGTGGGACTGCTTGCCAGCCGTCACCGTGAGCCGCGCGGCGCGCAGCGGATTGGACACGCGCACGGCCAGCGCCGCGTGGTCGGCGGCGCCGGCGAAGCGCCGGATGCGCTGCGGCACTACGGCGCGCACGCCCGGGCCTGCCTCGATGGTCTGCTTCGCGACGATCTCCGCCGGACCGTGCAGCAGGAAGTGCGCGACACGGGCGGCCGCGCGCTCGCCGTCCTGCACCGCATGGTCAGCGGCATCAGCCGCGTGGAGCACGTTGCCGCAGGCGAAGATGCCCGGCCACTCGGTTTCGAGGTGCTGGTCGACGATCGGCCCGCGCGTCGCGGCGTCGAGCGGCAACCCGGCGGCCTGCGCCAGCACGTTTTCCGGCTGGAACTCGCCGCAGAAGATCAGCGTGTCGCAAGCGATCGTGAACGGATCGCCGGCCGTCTGCCCATCGACGGTACGCCGCTGCACCTCGACCGCGCTGACACGGCCCGCGCCCCGCACGGTGGTCACTTCGCTGTTCAGCATCAGGGGGATGCCCTGCGCTTTGAGCGAGAACCACTCGTTGGCCAGATAGCCGAGCCGGTACGCGCGGCGTTCGATCACTGCTTTGACGCGCATCCCGGCGCGCTGCAACCCGTGCGCTGCCAGCAGGCCCATGTCGTCGGAGCCGACGATGACGGCCTCGCGGCCGGGCAGTGCGTGCATGAACGTCTGCAGTCGCTGCACAACGCCGAGGTTGTAGATGCCGGCCGGCCGGTCGCCGCCAACCAGGCGCCCGCTGCGCGTCTGTTCGCGGCAGCCGGTCGCCAGCACCAACGTGCGCGCGCGGTACGCCTGAAGGCCATCGCGGCTGACCGCCGTGACCTCGCCACTCTGCGCGAACGAGAGCACGGTGGTGCCCGTCTGGATTTGCGCCCCGGCGCGCATGGCCCGCTGTGTGAGCCGGTCGGCAAAGGCGCGGCCGCGCATCAACTGCCGGTACGTCCCGAGACCGAAGCCCGCGTGCTCGCACTGCGCCGGCAGGCCGCCGGGCTCATTCTCCCGGTCGAGCACGCGCACGCTCGTGATGCCCCATTCGCCGAGTCGAGCCGCGGCGGCGAGTCCGGCCGGCCCCGCGCCGATGATCAACACGTCCACTGCTTTGGGTTCAATCGTTGTTGACATGGTGCGCCTCAGTTGCCCTTCTGGCTGGCGACGGGCGCGAGCAGTTCGGAGCCCGGGCCGCGCTTCGTGAGCGCGTCGAGCGGCAGGTCGGTTTCGCGCGCCATGATCTGCAGGGTCGCGGCCGTGCAGTAGAAGCCCTGACAGCGGCCGGTGTTCGCCCAGGTGCGCTTCTTGATCGCGTCGAGTGAGATGATACCCAGGGGCGAGTGAAGCGCCTCGATGATCTCGCCCTCGCTGACGCTCTCGCACTGGCAGATGATGTAGCCGTATGCGGGGTTTTGCGCGACACGCTCGGCATCGAGACAGGGTCGCGGCTGGCCCGCCATCCATGCGCGTGTCGGCCGCGGCTGCATGCCTTCGGCCTTCTCGCGCAAGGTCACGCCAGCCTCGGCGAGCCGGCCACTGATCTCCCGCGCGACCGCCAGCGCGGAACTCAGCCCGGTCGAGCGGATGCCGGCCGCCAGGACGATCTGTTTCGCCGGATCCACTTCGATCAGGTAGTTGCTGGCGCCGGCCGTGCGCAGCCCGGCGTAGGTGGCGACGACCGGCTCGTCGGCCAGGCCGGGCGCCAACTGTAGCGCGCCGCTGCGCACGCGCCGCAGTCCGTCTGCCGTGACGCCGAGATCGCGCTTGTCCTCGATGTCGTCGGCGGTCGGGCCCATCAGCACGTTGCCGTTGATGGTCGGCGCGACAAGAATGCCTTTGGAGATTGGCGTCGGCACCGGCAAGAGGATATGCGGCACCTGGGCGCGCGCGCTCTTGTCGAGCACGAGGAACTCGCCCTTGCGCGGCGTGATGGTGAAGTCATCGCGGCCGGTCATGCGTGCTAGGTCATCGGACCAAAGTCCGCCGCTGATGACTAGCCAGCGTGTGCGGAACTCGTCGCCCTCGGCGCGCACGCGGTAGCCGTCGGCGTCGCGCTCGATGGCGGTCACGCGCCGGCCGAAGTGAAACTGCACGCCGTTGACGGCGGCGTGCTCCGCCAGCGCGATGACCGTGGTGAAGGTGCAGGTCAGACTCTCGCGCGGCACCCACAGGCCGCGCTGCACGGCCGGATTGGCGGCCGGCACGCGCGCGCAAACCTCGTCGCGCGTCAGCATCTGCACGTCCGTCCCGCCGTTCTTGCGCGCGGTCGCGAGCAGGCCGTCGAGCAGGCCGACCTGCTCGTCGGTGACAGCCAGCATCACCGCACCGACCGGGTCGATCGGCACGCCGAGCGCAGGGGCGGCGGCCTGCCACAACTCGCGGCCTTCGCGCACCAGGCGCGATTCGAGCGTGCCCGGCTTGGCGTCAAAGCCGGTGTGCAGGATGCCGCTGTTGGCCTTGCTGGTGCCGTCGCCGACGTCGTGATACTGCTCGACGACGCCGACGCGCAGATTGAAGCGGGCCAGCTCGCGCGCCAGCGCGCAGCCGATCACGCCGGCGCCGATGATCAGGAAATCGTAGGGGGGAGAACCGGGAGTAGTCACGGCATGGACCTTCGGCTCGAAAATTCGCTGTGCGGGTGTAGTGCGGGCGTTGCGCTACGCGGCTCGACAGCGAGGGCTGCGCGGCGCGGCCAACCGTATCCAGCATAGGCCACAATGCGGCGTGCTGTCAAGTTGGCCGCGATGTTTTCGGGGGGGGCTGCGCTCTGGCTACGCGCCGGAGGTGGCGGCATGTTTTGCCGCGTATCGCTCGTAGCTGCGTGAGACCCGGTCGTACGACACACGCAGATGGGCCTCGGTCAACTCGATCGCCAGCACCTCGTCCCGCTGCGTGATGGCGTCCAGGATGAGCTGATGTCCTTCAATGAGCCCGACGCGGAAGTCGGAGTCCACCACATTGCGCGTGAGCAGCAAGATGTGTATCTGGGGGCGCAGCGCCGACCAGACGTCGATCAAGCGGTGGTGAGCCGTGGCGCGGTAGATGGCGTCGTGGAACTGCAAGTCAAGTTCGGCGGCCTCCAGCTCGCTGATCGTGTTCGTGTTGTACGATGCCATGCGCGCGATGACCGCGCGCGTGGCGTTCAGCCGGCTGCCATCACTGATCTGGCAGGTCATCTGCACGGCCAGTCGCTCGATCGCCAGTCGCAGGCTGTAGACTTCGTCGAGATCTTGGCGCGACAGCCGCGCGACAAAGGTGCCGTAATTACGGCGCACCCGCACCAGTCCCTCGCGCTCCAGTTGCTGGATCGCGGTGCGCACCGGGCCGCGGCTGACGCGCAGCGTCTTCGCCAGCGACTCTTCGCGCAGCCGCTCGCCGGGCGAAAGCCGCCCGCTCAGGATCGCTTCGCGGATGCTGTCCGTGACTTCGTCGGCCAGCGACCGCTTATCCGGCAACGACAGGATGGCAGAGAGGTCTTGGTCAAACATTAGACTCTATTCAAAATAAGGTATCCTACTATGCATGTTGAGTTACGAGACGCTCAAAAGGAACCCTAAAGATTTTCTGACACTGACCGGGCTAACGCGTCGCGAGTTTGATGAACTCGTGGTTGTTTTGGCGTTGTGTTTGCCGAAGTCGCGCCGGCGTCGGCAGCGTCGACAGCGAGCCCCCGGTGCTGGCCGACATCCCGCACTCTCAACCGCCGCCGACAAGCTCTTGTTCATTCTGGTCTATACCAAGACGTATTCACTGCAAAC